>JBBSJV010000008.1:0-25026 GCA_038256935.1 Patescibacteria group bacterium | reverse complement strand
TGGTGGTGAAGTTTTGATTTGTAAAAGTGATCACAAGGCTACGGTTTTGCCATGGATTAATTTAATACAGCATTTAAACAACAATGGAAGTAATTGCAAACTAGTCGAGTATAGCCTCAATCCGTTTTCTGGTAAAATTAATATTTCAGATTTAGTTTCCAAAATTACCCCAAGGACAAAATTTGTAGTGCTTACTCATGCCAGTAACGTATATGGAGTAGTAAATGATGTTTCTGAAATTGTATCCAAATTACCTAAGCAGGTCATTACAATCCTTGATATGGCTCAAACTGCAGGACATATTCCTATTTGTCTACCAATGCTTGGCGTCGATGTTGCTTATTTTTCAGGACATAAAATGTTTGCTCTCGAGGGAGTTGCAGGGTTAATGGTTTCAGATAAAGTCAAAGAATCGTTTGTTCAATCAGATTTTGGAGGTGGAGTTGTAGATGATAATTTTCCTTATAATTTAGAAGTGGGGACTAAGAATACAGCTGCTATCATTAGCCTTGGTGTAGCAGTTGAGTTTATTTCAGAAATAGGTATAGATAATATCTTAGCTCATAATTTAGAGCTTGGTAAATATTTATTACAAAACTTAAATTCATTGAACGACAAAATAGATTTTGAAGCTGGGATGGCCTATGATCAGCAATCACTCAATACAGGGATATTATCATTTAATCTGAAAAATATGGAGATTGAAAAACTGGAATACCTACTTGATCAAAACAATATAAACCTCAGAATAGGAGATCATTGCACTGTCCAAAAAGAATCAATAAGAGTTAGCCTGCATTGTTACAATGATCGAAGTGATATTGATAAATTAATTTCTACTTTAGATTTTGTGCTTAATTAATGACTCAAATACTCAAGAGTAGCTCCACCTCCCATTGAGACGTAGTCAAAATCTTGTTTGTGATCTTTAATTGCTTCTATAGTGTCTCCTCCTCCCACGGCTTTCCAAGCTTTTGTATTTAAAATTATCTTAGCTAGCTTATCAGTGCCCTGATCAAAAGGAGCTTTTTCGTAATATCCCATTGTCCCATTCCAAAATATTGTCTCAGCTTTCTCTAGTTTATCAGTAAAAACTACTAGAGTTTGTTCTCCGATATCATAGGGTAATTGAGAATTATCATCTGTTATTTCGCCGTCTTTACCTGCAAATACAAAATCCACAGGCAGGACAAATTTATCTGGGTAGTTTCTAAGCAAATCTCTAGCCGTTTCCAAAAAACTATTTTCAACGATACCTTGTCCAAATTCAATTTCACTATACTGGTCATTATCTAGGTCTTTAGCTGCTTGTAAAAATGTAAAACAAAGCGTGCCGCTGAGTAAAAATTGATCGACTTTGTCTACAAGTTTGGTAATCACTGGCAATTTAGTTTCCAGTTTGCTTCCGCCCATAACAAACACAAACGGACGATTTGGGTCGGATTTTAATTTATCTAAAGATTCAATTTCTATTTCATGACTTAACCCTAAATGGGTAGGTAAGATTTTTGTAATATCAAAATTTGTAGCCTCTTTTCTATGACTAACTGCAAAGGCTTCATTTACAAACACTTTAGAAAGAGCGGCGTAGTTGCCAGCAATAACTAGCCTAAGGCTAGAATCATCTGATTTTTCATCAGCTTCAAATCTAGTATTTTCTAATAAAAAAAGCTTATTTGAGCTATCATTTATTAGGTTTTTGGCAGTTGTATAACCCTCAAACTGATTGATAAATTCTATTTTCTGTTTCAAAACTGATTCTACAATTGGAAGTAGATTTTGAGTACTTAACTCAGCTTCTTTTCCATTTGGTCTTCCCCAATGGGTTACTAAAATTACTTTATTGTCCTGGCTCAGAAGTTTGTTAATAGTAGCTTTGCTATCAAGTATTCTATCAATTGCTTGTAGATTTGGTAAATCATAATTGACCCTGACTAGGACTGTGGTATTTTTGATTTCACCTAAAGACATAATACCAAGATTATTGCTCTAAGCCAAGATTATGTCAAAGTCTACAATATCAATTCCCCTCGCGTTAACCATCTGTGAGTCGCTTCCCATTTCCCATTTCGAAGTCCCAATACAGAGGTTTGCAAAGTTACAACTCTTTGACCAGGGTAATTTTTGTAAGCGGTAGCAATGTCACCTGCTTCGATTTTGATAGCTTCAAAGACTCTAAAGTCTAGCTTTCTACCTCGCTCATCATAAATAGTAAAGACTTCTCCTGGTTGGCTTTTTTCTTGAATGGGTTTAAAGACCGTATTATAAGGGCTACTAACAAAGCTGTAGTTACTACTGTGACCGACTATATAACTATTTCCAACCTCTCCGGGTCTAGGAGTATAAGCCATGTGCACTATTCCAAACTCTAGTTTCTTTTGTACTGGACTATCAATACTGCTAGTATCGAGTGGACTTGTGAAACTAAAATAACCTTCTTGGTCTTGGTTAAATAAATCTTCAAACTGTAGATATTGAATTGGTACTCTAATCTTGTATTTATCGTAGACTAAAAGATTTCTAAAACTAGCAGTAGCTGGGGCAGGTACTATTTGAGAAATAGGCTGAGACTGATTAGCTTGAATTGTGCCATCTCGGATCTCATTTTTGATACTCTCTAGCTCAGATTCCTCCATCCTGACTTTATTGCTAATACCTTCAAAAGGCAGGGAAGAAACAAACCCAGAGTTGATTCCAAGAACTCTTGAAATTGTATTTGATAAATACAAACCGTAGATATCGTAACCTTCAAAGTTAAACTCAGCCTCGCTGTCAATATCCAAATCATCAGGCTGTGATGGTAGTGTAACAACTTCAGTTTCTTGCTCAGTATCTCTTGGTATTCGCCTTATCCCTTGAGCCAGCATATTTTCATCAACTATTTCAAAGTCATAAGAATTAACCGTAACCTGATCAGGTAGATTAATATCATTTGCAAATAGCACAGGTAATAAAATAACTACAATTGCAATAGCATAAAGTCTATACCTGAGACGCCAAATCCTTTGCCAGCGAAAGCTCTTTTTTTTGGGGAGAATTTTAGTTTCAAATTTATTTTTCATAAACTCACTAGGTAAATAAACTTTAGTATAATAACTTACAGTGGTCAAAATAATATCATGACTACTGCTTGAGATTAGTTATTTCAATTATGAAATGGGGTAATACAAAATATCTATTGTATCAGCTCTCCTCTAGTAAGCCATCTATGTGTTGCTTCCCATTTCCCATTTCGAAGTCCTAAAATGGATGTTTGTAGAGTTACTACTCTTTGATCTGGATAGTTTTTGTAGGCTTGAGTGACATCGTTATCAGCAATTTTGATAGCTTCAAAGACTCTAAAGTTTAATTGCCGGCCTTGCTCGTCATAGATTGTAAATACTTCTCCAACTTGACTCTTTTCTTGGATAGGTTTGAAAACTGTGTTGTAAGCACTTTTGATATAACTAAAATTGCTACTATGTCCAACGATATAGCTATTTCCAATCTCTCCTGCTCTAGGAGTATATGCCATATGTACAATCCCTTGTTCTAACTTTTTTTGCACAGGACTATTTACGCTACTGGTATCGAGAGGGCGAGTAAAATCAATATTTCCAGCCCCGTCTTTAGCAAATAAGTCCTCGAAACCTGTGTATTGAATAGGGGCTCTGATTTTATATTTTTCGTAAACCAGTAGATTTCTAAAAGTAGCAGTTGGTGGAGCTGGAACTAGATCATTAAGTCTTTTTGGTTGATTATTTTCAACAACTCCCTGTTCGACTTTATTTTTCAAATCCTCTAATTCTTCATCAGAAAGATTTAACCCATCTCCTAAATCTACAAAAGGCTGTGAAGAAATAAACCCAGCGTTAATACCTAATTCTCTAAGGATTTTTTCGGTTAATAGTTTTCCATAGATGTCGTAGTATTGAATTTGATCTCCATCGTATCTAACCTCACCAATTACTGTATCACCGTTTTCACTACCACCTGCTGCAACGTCAGGATTGGTTTCTTTTGGGATACGTCTAATATTTTGGGCAAATACATTATCATTTTCTTCAATAACTTCAAAATCATATGAGTTTACAGTGATTTGATCAGGTAGATTAATATCGTTTGCAAATAAAACAGGAAGTAGGATAAAGATAATTATTATAGCATAAGCTCTGTATCTAAGCTGCCAGATTTTACGCCAACTAAATTTTTTGGTCTTTGGTAGGGTTTTGGTTGTAAATCGATTTTGCATGATATTAAAACTCTATACTTGTATTTTATCATAAAACCTAGCTTTGGTCAAAATATATCTGACAAAAAAGAATACCACCTTAGATACTGTTAATAGAAGGTTGTTTGCGATTTTGCCGGCCAAGTTAAAATGATATAACTATATCAATTGTCTTGAATTAATATGTTATTTTGACATTTTAGTAGAAAACATTAAATTTATAGAAATTATTTACTTTAGTAGCAATTTGTGAGCATTAAGTCAGAATTTAATTTCCATTACTTACAGAATCTGGCTCATGACTTTGAGGCCAAACTTGCTTTGCAAGTGCCATTTACAAAAGCTCAAACAACAAATCAAATTTCAGATCTAAAGCAAGACTCTTTTGTAAGCTCACTAAAATCATTTCAAGTTGCCTATATTGGAGCATCACACATCGAATCAGCTAAAATAAAACAAATTGGAAACCAAAGAAAAATCCAGAGTTTTAAGAGAAAGCCTCATACTCAGATTCAAACCAAGCAAGACTTTGAAAATCTAGTTCTGCAAATTTGGGATCAAAAATCAAAGCATCTAGTTATAAACTTAGCAGCTCCTTTGCAACTAGTTAAAACTAGTAATGGCTATGATAGCAGGTTAATTAAAAATCATAGATTTCACAATTTTTCCTATTTAAAGGGCAAATTAGTAGGTCACGAAATAAGTAAGATTATCAAAGAAAAAACTGGAAGAAAGGTTGAAGTCTCAGTAATAAATAATCTTGTAAGTCTAGCCAAACTTGAAATAGTAAAAGGGGATATAGACAACACCGTCACGGCAGTTGTAGCAACAGGTGTAAACTTTGGTTATTTTGAAAATGGTGAATTTATAAATTTAGAAAGTGGTAAGTGGTTAATAGAAAATAAAGAAACTTCAGAATTAATCGGTGAGGGATCAATTTATAAACAATTAAACAGTCAATTTAAACTTGAAATTTTAGATTATAAAGATCTTAATAACCTTTTAAAAACAAATACTAAAGCCTCACAGCTTGCTCATAAATTGCTTCGGAGATCAGCTACTCTACTTTCAGTTAAATTAGCTGGGATATATAATTTTAAAAACAAAGACTCTGATCCTAATTATAAGCTAAAGATATCTGTAGAAGGTTCGTTGTTTTGGCAGGTAAATGGGTATAAAGAATTAGTAGAAAAAGTCCTTTATGTTCTTGGATATGATTTGGGTAATTTCAAATTTTCTCGAATAAATTATAGCTTCCTTCTTGGTGCTAGTAGTGGATTGCAAACCAGAAAGGTATTTCAAAATAGACTCACATTAATCCAAGAAAAAGTATATTTTTTGATCAAATCCTTTTTTTATCATTCTCAGGCACCGCCTAATCTTTGCTTATTTTTTAATAATATTTAAAGGTAATTCTTGCTATTTGTAGTTTGCAAATGCTGATTAGTTTCTTAGTTGCTTTGAGTCTGTTATAGGATAAGCGAATTTTGTTTATCACGATAATAAGAACTAGCGGCTACTACTATAAAATTTTATTAATTTAAATACTCAATCACTTTATCTAGTTTTAGATAAGGTCAAACTTTTTGTACCCAAAAAATCAATTTATAAATTATGAATCAAATATTAAACCCTATAGGGGGTCAAAACTTAGTACCTAATTTTCCAACATGCCAAATTGAATTACCTGATTTATGGCTTAGACAACTTCCTCAATTTCATCCACTGCTTGTGGCAATATCTAAAGGAGATCTTCAAAACCAAAGTTTAACTTGCAATCAACTTGCAGGGGGTACTTCTGGAGTCGGTATTCATGAATGCAGATTAGATCAAAGCTATTATATAATAAAATTTGGCACAGAAAACCATTGCACCCAGAGAACAGTTAGAGAAATAGAAGCATACAAAAGAGCTATGGAATCTCCTTTTAGTAATAGACTTGTAAAAATAATTTCCTGTGATAACAAATCAGGGGTAATAGTGATGGAAAGAGCAAGTGGACAAAGTTACAGTGACATTCTTCTCGATCAAAGCATACCTGATGAGAAAAAACTACAAATTTTTGATCAACTAGTCGGTGTTGAATCTGATGCAGTTTTTGATAGTAATTCGATGGTTTCTAGATTTGATGAAACAAATAGCACCTATCAAAGCCCTGATAGCCTAGGTGAAGTTAAAGAAATATCTATGTTGTTTGCCGAAGAGGAGGACACATATAGCAGGCTTAGAAAAAATTGTGATACAATTATCACTTACCAAGATCATAAATTAAGTTTAAATGATCTATTACAATTACCGCTTACAGAGCACGGTATAAATCTGGATCAAATGTACAATTTTTCCCTACAATTTCTACACCAAAACCCAAGTCAAAACATATTTTTGATGTTTGGAGATACCACTAAAGATAATGTATTTTTTGATCTAAACAATAATGATCAGCTCACTCTAATCGATCCAGAGTGGGTTGGTTACCAAGACCCAGCAGTGGCTTTGGTTAGAACGCTTAAAATTGATGGTATAAAAACCCAAAATCTTGATCCTGAACTGAGGCGTAAGTTGCAAGAAAAAGCCGATCACTTCTTAATTGAATTTGCTCAGAGCTTTGAAAAAGAACATGATCAGGATAAACATTTAACTATAGCCAAGCATTATTTTGCCAGAGTTTGTTCTAGGTTTAGATCCATCATGCTAAGACTTGATAAAGCTAATACTATTGAAGTTGAACTGCCACTTTTGGTTAGTGATTTTAAAAAGGCAACTCAGCAAATGCGTTTATCTGAACTTAAAAAAATTGATCAGATTCCAAGCCCAAAAACCTTAAATAGTGGTTATCAATTGTACGATTATTTTATTAAGTTTTTTGATAGTGAGATAGACTCACCTCAAGGAATAAATTCTTTAATTGAGAAATTAGAAGATACTTTTGACCTGTGCATAGATCCTGAAAAAACCTTTTTAGATTTACTTGAAAGGTTATCTGGAAAACGCGAACAATTTCTCTATGATAAAGATGGAGTTAAAAACTTACAAAGATTTGGGGAGCTTAAAATCTGGACTCAAGCTACAACTATCACAGAACAACGTCAAAAAATACATTTATCAGGATATACTGAACTGGATTGCCAGTGTTACACAGCAAACGCCTCGCAAATACCTGATCTTGTCTTAGGAAGTGGGCTTGAAGTAAAATTTGGCAATAAAATTGATGGCTTTATAAATGAGCTTATAAGTACTGACCCAACAAAAACCGTGATTGTAATTGATGATAGGATTAATAATTTGCAAGAGATTCAATCAAAACATGAGGGTTACAACTTACAAAACAATTTAATTTTGATTCAACTAGATCATGATGGGTGTCATTTGCCAAATCAAGGCGGGTCGATACTATCTTTTGCATCCTTTGAACAAGTTTGTAATTATCTAGAAAGTATACCAGCAGATCAGGGTAACATCTATGTTGACTTTGACTCAACCATTTTTAATTCTAAATTATATAAAGAAACTTTAATTAATAATATTTATGACCTATTCTACAACAATTAAAATTGACACCATAATCTTTGATGTGGATGGAGTATTGCTAGATAGCTATATGCTCCATTACAAGGCTTGGAAAAAACTCTTTGATAGAATAAACATCCCTTACAATTTGGAAATAAATGCCCAGAAAACTTCAGGGCAACCAAGGTTTCACGCTCTTAAATTAATGATTCCTAATTTATCAGAAAGTGAGGCATTAACTCTTGCAGAAGAAAAACAGTCCTATTTTTTACAGCTCATTGAAACTGAAAATATCCAAGCTATAAACGGAGCCAAAGAGTTTCTAATTTGGCTAAAAAATCATGGCTACAAAACAGTTGCAGCTTCCTCGAGTAAAAATGCCAAAAGACTGCTAGAAAAAGTTAAGCTTGATAAATATCTTGATAGTATTATCACAGGCAACGACTTTGTAAATCCAAAACCTGACCCAGAAATATTTCTCACAGCTTGCAAAAAAGTAGGCTCTACCCCAGGCTTTTGTATAGTCATAGAAGATGCCACGGTTGGGATAGAAGCAGCTAATGCTGGGGGGTTTAATAGTATTGGAGTGCTTAGTTCAAAAGATAAATTAATGACAGAACTAGCAGACTTTTGTGTGGTCTCAGTTGGTCAATTTAGTAAAATCATTAAAAGATATAATCTTTAAAAATTTGGTTTGCTCAGATAAAGAATATTTGCTAAGATAAATATAATATTTACCATATATTAATATGAGCACTGATAGCAAATTAGGATTTGAGGAAGATAACAGAATTGAGCAAATTCAACAAGTTTTATCTGAAAATCTAGAAAATAATAAACCAGATTCGGAAATAAAAATTACACAACTGACTGGAGGGTTTAAGATAATGTTTAGGGATAACCAATTTGCACAGGATGCCTATCCTAATAATGCCTCGCCTGATATAAATAAGATAATGGTTTTTAAAGGTGGTAATTGGGAAAGTTTGAATAATGGCGATGAAAAAACTATTTGCTTGATTAATGATTTTATTGATTATTTAATTGAAAATGGAGTTTGTTTACCAAAAAAAGATTATTTTTACAGTATATCATCCTTTATAAATTTATTTGATAAAGATAATTTACCAAGTGATGTAGAACCAACACTAGGCGGGCAAGATATATACGCAACTAACTACTATGGTGAAAGAGTTTTATTTAGAGTTGATTCAACTTATGGGGTAATGATAAATTGTAATGGTAAATACCAAGGAATTGGCTATAATTCAACGGTGAATCAAAAAATAAAAGCAATTGTGGAATATATTGTACCTAGTGCAATTGGCCTTGGCGATCAAGAACAAGGAGTACCTGAAATCGAATTAACTTTACCAGTTTGATTAGATGATGAAACAAGCTTAGTTGAATACAGCAGGATTTGCCATGAAATATTAAAGCCATTTTTTGAAAATTTATTATCACAAAATCCAGACTTTACTTCAAACTCATCTCTGCAATTAATTACAAACAGGCCCTTTTACTATTCTGACTTTCTGAAAAAAAGTGAAAGTAAGGTCTTGTGTGTTTTGCAATCAGGAGAGAGCACAAGATTGGCTGTTGTTTTAACTAATAGTGGCAATTATGATGTTTAGAAAGTTCAATTAAACCAAGGTGGACTTATACAGCATACAAATCAAAAAAGCATTTTTGACCCTGAAGGAAGGCAAAATACTTTATTAAAAAGATTTGCAGAATCACTCCAAACACAGGGAGTTGCAAGCCACAGTGAGTTTAATAAGCTAGAATTTACAAGTTTTGAGGATCTGTTAGGAGCTGAAGAAAAACTACAAAAAGACTTTTTAGCTCAAATAGAAGAACAAAAAGAAGTAATAAATAACTCTTATGAATTAGTACAATATATACAGCAATGCCAAGAAGATGAACGGTTGGAAGCACAGATTACACAATTAAAAAATAATTTAAATTATCAAAAGAGCCAAAATGAAGCTAGTATTGCAAGAATGAATCAAGTTATTGCCCTTGCAAATGAAGAGCCTAAAGAAGAAACTACATTTATAAACGAGTACACTGTATCTTATTTACCACAGCAAATAAAAAGTGAAGAAAATAGTGTTTTAGCTCAAGGAGGACGTAGAAAATACATTGAAGCAATAACTAAAGCAATTATCCAAGATAACGTAGAGATAATTAGTACAGAGAATATAGCTGGAAACTATACATTAGAACAGATCAAAGCATATTTGTTTTTGACAATACTTCAGCCAGAAGGGGAGGTAAATATTACACCAAATATAACTGGTTTAATCTATGACCCATCTTTTATGACTAGCTTTTACCCAAGTCTATAAGATCGATTAGATACGCTAATTTCTGCAATGAGTGAGGTTAGAGATGGTTATCTGATTCCAAATAATCTCAGATTTGATCAGGCTAAGGTTGATAATTCAATTCTTAATCAACTCAAAAATAATATTCAGCAACTAGTATCGTATATCCAAGAGCAAATAAAATTGGTAAGCACTTATCCGATTTCTGATGAGATGATCCAAGTACAGGCTATTAAAGACTTAACTATGAAAGCGGGGAGAGAATATAAAAATTATTTAAACCGCAGGCAAGATTCTCTGAGAAGTATGGAATCAAACATAAAATATTTAAATCAGGTCACAAAAACCCTAGAAAGTATCGAAAAGTCATTGTCTGATATTGAGGCAGCGGCAATAAAAGTCTTGACTGAAGGTTATTGTAATTGGCATCAACATGAATCATTTACTAACTTCGAATTAGCTTTATCGAAATCTTTAGAACTATAACCAAAGAGAATTAAAATTCCAAATCAGAACCCAGTAGATATTGATAATTACAATGCATTAAAAAGTTTTACAGGAACCACAAGTGTTGATAAAGACACAGGTGATCTGATACTGGAATTGCCAACTAATAATATTCAAGTTTTTGAAAATGTGAGCATAATTGAACAAAACCATGATTACGTAAAACTTGCAGAAAAGCATCTTGATGGAGCAAGTGAAACTTGGTATTTGGAGTATGGAACCACTGTTACAACTAATGTCAATGGACAGGAAAAACTTTGTGCAAATATTCTTTGTGATAGCGGCCAAAGTACATCGTTTATATTTGGAGAAGCTAAGATTATCCCAATAATAGTCAGAAAACCTGTGATTTCTTTTAGAGATTTTAAAAACGAAACAGAAGTCGATGTAGAAGTAGATTTTAATGGTGAGTACGATATGGTATATCCCAAAGCTAGTTTACAAGATGGTCCAAAATTGCTTTGGAAAAGCCTTGCAACAGCTAATAATAAAGTCATTGTAAATGATAAACAATACCCATATCTATTTTGGGATGGATATACCAATTATCTGAAAAATATAAAGTTTGAAGAAGGTTTTTGCGTCGCTGGTAAAAATATTATCCAATTTTTAGAGCAAATCTGTACAATATTTGGTTTTGATGATCAGTTAACAGCAGGTTTTGTAACTTTCTGGTCACCCTATATGATGAAAAATGAGTACAATTTAGTTAGGTGGCTGACTAAAAAAGAGTGTGAAAAGTTAGCAAAATTAAAGCTTAGTTCTAAAGAAAATATTCAAATCATAAGAATGTATATGGTATTTGAAAAAACCGATGTTTTAGTTGATATAAAAGAACAAGAAATTGTAAAAATTAAGCTAACTGATTCAGCAAAGATTTTTGATTGGGGTGGTTTTGAATTAAATTAAAAACATATCTAAATAATCTCACAAAATTTATTAAGATTTTCAATAGCTTCGCCATGCTCTATTTCGCTTGCTGCAATGCAACAGTCAGCTTTTACCTTAAAAAGGTAATTCAGATCATGTAAGTCTCTGGCTAAGGATTGGATGGCAATATCAGTAGAGACTCCAGCAATTATTATATCCTCAAAGGCTTCATTTGATAGAATAGATAACAAATCCATACTAGTTAAAGCTGAAATTGCTGATTTGTAGTATAGATTATGCTCAATATTTTCTATGTTTATCTGATTCCAGATATCACTACTTGGTGTATTTTTATATAACAATCCAAGGTCCTTTAACCCACCTAATAGCTTAGAGTTTGTTGGTAGGTAAGAATAATTCTCATCAAAACCAAGGTTAACAAAGACTATTTTGTACTCATCTTTCAGATCTTGAATTAACTTATTGATATTTGTAGCAATCCCAAATTTTTTGGCAAAATCAGCATAACCTTTTGTAGAAATTTTACCTTCCATTATTTCATTACAAAGGTCCACAAAAATTAATAATTTCATAATAAATTAATTGTGAAATCATTATATTCTTTAGTCTAATGAAATTTATTGAGATAAATAAAATTTACTAAAATTGTCTTGGTCACCCCTGTTAACGCCAATTTAGTTACTGACAAATTTAATCTGTCATTCTGAACTTGTTTCAGAATCTTTTCCTATTGGATGAGAAATAGACCCTGAAATAAATTCAGGGTGACATGAGAATTTTGTCATTGAAGTTATTGACACATTCAACCTCTACACACTATGGAAGTGGAGATTGATTTATCACGAATTTATTTGAGATTTAAAAAAAAACTTACAAGATTGCAATATAACAAAATAAAAAATTACTCAGTTTTAATCGTAACCTTCGTACGGATGTATAAGAAGGCTAGGGGAGTGATATACCAAAATGCCTTAACAAATGCCCAACCAGATAGTTCTTGTTCACTAGAATCGGAGTTTGGCAGCAATGTATTTTTGTAACCTCCAAAAAACTTGAGCCAGCCTATTCCAATTAGCTCTCTTGGCATTGGCACGGAAAAAGTTTGATTAAACATAAAGATATAAAATCCAATTACTAAAAATCCCATAATTAAATGATCCCACCAAGCTACTTGACCCTCATCTAAAGTAAAAAATCCTAGTGGTTGAATGACTAAGTTTTTAAATAAAAAGGTAAATACTATACAGGTTAAAAAGAAAAAAAACCAGTAGTTAGGTGTGCCTTGATTTAAGCTCCAGCCAAAGGACTTACTAAAAAATCCTGCTAAGTTATTTACCAAGTCAGTAAACTGAGCAGTCATTATCTCAAATAGAAGAAACGAAAAAATAGTCGCTACATAAAACGATGAGAATAATTTGCGAGAGATTTGAAAGTCGGCGAACATACTAAGACCAAAATAAATTATGAATAGAACTTAGAGTGTAAGAGAAAGAAAAATAAAAGATAAGGCAAACTAAAGCAAAAAAAACTACTGAAACTGTGCTTAAAAATCCTGCAGGTAATCTTTTTTCAATAAGTGGAAGCCTTTTGTAGACAAAAATCTCAGATACAAGCAAGCAAGAGCTGACAATAAGAAAAGTAACTATGATTGTGATTAATAATAATGTATTTTGATTTAATGCCAAAATTTGAGATTTGTAGCCAAAAATATTAACTAAATATGAAAAAAGAAACCCTAAAATAGATGAGATAAAATAAAAAAGCAAGACAGCAATACCGCCAGATAAGCAAAATTTACTTAATTCTCCCATCCATTTCCCAGATTTCTTTTGCATAGGTTATACTTTAGGTTTTTAAAGATCTCCTTGATCTACAGACAATGCTAGTTTTTCGTCAAACTTAGTATCGTAATCAGCAGCTTCTTCAGCACCTTCAGCTCTAACCTTGATACCTAAAGCTGTTAACTCGTTAGCAAGCACGATGAATGAACTTGGAAGATTTGGACTATTAATTGGCCTTTCTTTAACTATAGCTTCAAATGCTGCATCTCTTCCTTTGATATCATCAGATTTGATGGTAAGCATTTCTTGTAGGGCATAAGCTGCTCCATAAGCTTCTAAGGCCCAGACCTCCATTTCTCCAAATCTCTGTCCTCCAGAGTGGCTTCTACCACCAAGTGGTTGTTGAGTAACTAATGAATAAGGACCGGTAGAACGGGTATGGATCTTATCATCAACTAAATGGTGAAGCTTATTCATATAAAGCTGGCCAACAACAACTGGTCTATCGTATTTTTCTCCAGTTTGTCCATCAAATAGATCTAGTTTTCCATCTCTCCTATATCCTAATCCTTCTAGTTGATTAGCAATTTCTTCGGATGAGATTTCATTTAACGGTTGGGCTACAGCCATGACATCTTGAGTATCACAGACAAGTCCAAGATGAGTTTCAAGGAGCTGTCCAAGATTCATACGACCAATAACACCAAGAGGGTTAAGGATCATATCTACTGGTTTTCCATCAGCAGTGTAGGGCATGTCTTCGATAGGAAGTACAACTGAAACCACACCTTTGTTACCGTGACGTCCTGCCATCTTATCCCCTGGTTTAATCTTGCGAGTAGTTGCAAGCCAGATATGAACTCTTCTTAGTACGTCATTTGGAAGTGTATCACCTTTTTCACGACTGAAGGCTCTGATAGAGATGACCTTACCTGATAATCCATGTTCTAGATACAGTGAACTATCTTTAACATCTCTGGAATATTCTCCAAATAGTACGCGGATAAGTTTGTCTTCAGGGGAAAGGTCTACCTCACCTTTTGGAGTGATTTTACCAACCAATATATCCCCTGATTCGACGTAAGCTCCGACGTGGATAATACCATCTTTATCAAGCTTTGATAGTTTGTGAGAGGCTACATTTGGAATATCACGAGTGATTTCTTCATCTCCAAGTCTTGTCTCATGAACATCACAAACCAATTCATGAATATGAGTAGAAGTAAATTTATCGTTTTGTACTAATTTTTCTGATAGTACAATCGCATCTTCAAAGTTATATCCCTTAAACGGTAGGAATGCGATACGAACGTTTTGTCCAATAGCAAATTCACCATTGTGAATACCAAACCCTTCGATCATGATATCTCCTTCTTTGACTTTCTCGCCGCCTTGGACAACTACTCTCTGATCGATTGTGGTGTGATCATTGGATGGTAAGTATTTTAAGACAGGGTAGACTAAACTCTTTCCACTTTTTCCTTTAAATTCTACTTTTCTAGCATCAGCAAAAGTTACAACACCATCTTCAGGAGCCATGACTACATATCCACTGTCTTTAGCAGCTACTTCTTCAAGTCCAGTTCCAACGATTGGATTTTCTGGTTTCACAAGAGGTACAGCTTGACCTTGCTGGTTGGTACCCATCAATACACGTAATCCATCAGTTTGAGCTACAAACGGGATCATACAAGCTGATAGTGAGAAAATCTGGTTTGCCGCAACATCCATTAGATCGACTGCATCGATTGATGACTGGACTGGCTCACCTAGTTTTCTAGCACCAATTTGGCTAATAAGGATTTGACCCTTATCATCTCTGTCACTGACATGTTCAGCGATAATGTATCTAAATTCTTCTTCAGGGCTAAGCCAGGTGATTTGATCAGTGGCAAATGGTTTGACTTTGATTAACTCGTCTTTGAGATCTTTTGAAATTGCTTTAAAATTAGCTTCAGAAACTACATCTCCAGCTTTTATAAGAGTCTTTGATCCTACTACTACATCTTGGCGAACTTCTCTACCAACAAGGTCATTATCATCTCCTTGAACCTCTCTTCTGACTAAGATGTATGGAGTTTCCATGAATCCTTTTTCATTGACTCTAGAATACAGAGCAGCGTGAAGGTTAAGTCCAAAACTAGGACCTTCTGGGGTATTAACAGGGCAGATACGACCGTAATAACTAGCTTGTACATCACGTACATCGAATCCAGCACGTTCTCTGGTCAGACCTCCTGGGCCAGCACAAGTCATGAATTGTCTTTGATCCATTTCAGATAAGACATTAGTCATGTCCATAAACCTTGATAGTTGAGAAGTGTTAAAGAAATCCTCAATCATAGCAGATAACGGTCTCATATTGACCAGCTGAGCAGGTGTAAAACTTGCATCTTCGTTCATGGTCATCTTGTCTTTGGTGTTTCTAACTACTCTACTAAGACCAGCTTTGAAAGTGTTTGCAATCCACTCACCAACACCACGGACACGTCTGTTTGCAAGGGAGTCGATGTTATCAGGTAATTCTTGCTCTACAGTGATTCTGATAAGCTCTCTAATGACAATTACAATATCTTCAATATCTATAGTTTTCTTATAAGTATTACCTTTAGATGGCTTAGATTTCATGTTTAGACGTAGGTCGAACTTGTATCTTCCAACTTCTCCAAAATCATATCTAGCTTCTTCTTCAAATAATGAAAGTAAGTATTTTTTACCTTGTTCAATGGAAACAATATCTCCTGGTCTTAGCTTTTTGTAGATTTGATTAACCGCATCTTCAGTAGCGTAAGCAGTATCTTTGTCCAGAGTTTGTTGGATATAGCTAACCCTTTCGTCGTTATCCACGTCTTTGAATAGATCAATGATTTCGCTTTCTTTGGTGATTCCAAATAGTTTCAATAATTGAGTAGCAGGGAATTTCTTCTTTCTATCGATACGAGTGTAGATGACATTATCTGGACCAACTGTGAAGTCAAGCCAAATACCACGACTTGGGATAACCTTAGCTGAATACACGAGCGTTCCTTTTTCTACTGTTCTAGTGTATAGGATACCTGGAGATTTTACAAGCTGAGAAACAACGATTTTTTGGACACCATTGATAATAAAGTTACCTTTTGGAGTCATCAGTGGCATGTTACCCACAAATACACGTTGTTTCTTTTTTTCCTTTGTTGTAAGATTTTCTACAGTTACATTAATATACAACGGAGCATTGTAAGTAGTACTATTTAAAAGTGCGTATTGATCTGTGAGATCGTTATCTTTTTCTAAATAATATTCTGGACCCAAAGAAACCTTCCACCGTCCTCCGGCAGTGTCTTCAATAGGGCTAAATTCTTCTAAGATCTTTGGTAATTCGGTTTCCCAAAATCTCTTATAAGAATCTGTTTGCATGGAGTTTAAATTCGGAACTGAAAAGTCATGCTGCTTAACTCCGAAGCTGGTTCGTTGTACTTTAACTATGGCCATAGTAATATCCCTTAATAAGAACTGGAAACTATTCTTTTGTCAAGTATAAGCTTATTTTTGGTTAGAAGGGGGTGCGAGTAAAGGTATTAATTTTTGAATTTTTAACTTTTAATAAATTTATAATTTAAAATATCTAAATAGTATGGCTTACGAGTCATATCGAAGGCACTAAGATATCCCCTGCGGTGGTTGTTTGAATTTATTTTCAAGTAGGACTAGATTTATCCGTTTTTTTCGTAAAGGAAACGACTCACCTCCATTTCCCGCGAATTTTTTTCAGGGTCTTTTCTTTTGTAGGGAAGAATTTTAATCCTTGCGATGTTTCATTTTTTTGTTGGGGCTTGGGTTTGATTTATTACTTTAATTTGAAATACCATCGGGCGATGCCGAAATCACCCCTACGTCAAAGGGGTGAGGGTGGGGTGGCGACACGGTGGTCGCCTCTACGGGGTAGTTGATTTATTAATTTATGTAGCATGGATAATGGAAAGGTGGCGGTTATAAATGATCCTCATCTATAAAAATGGAACTGCAAGGGTTACTCTACAAAAGATCGGGAACGGTGATCCGCAATCACCGCTAAGGTAAAAAGATCTGGGACAGGTTCTAAGGCAGCATCTTTCCCCTGTATTGCAAGGCTTCTGCTAGATGAGTTGTTTGAATATTTTCGTTTCCTGCAAGGTCAGCTATTGTTCTACTTACTTTTAAAATCCTCATATAGCTTCGCGCGCTCAGTTTAAACTTATCAATGGCATTACTCATTAAGTCTTTACAGGGTTGATCAAGATTGCAATATTTTTCTATTACAGGTAAGGGCATTTCACTGTTTGTTACTATCTTAGTATCTTTGAATCTTTGATTTTGAATATCCCTAGCTTTTTGTACACGCTTGGCAATAGATTGTGAGTCCTCAGCTAATACCGCTCCTTGAAGCTCATCCTTTTCGGGACGATTAACTTCTACCTGGAGATCAATTCTATCTAAAATCGGTCCGCTGAATTTGGCTTTGTATCTGGCAATTGCAGCTTGGTTTTGAGGTCTTACAACGGCGTCAGGGTCATCACTTTCAAACCCACTTGGAGTAGGGTTAGCCGCTGCTAGTAAATAAAACCGACTCGGGTATTCTACGCTTCCACTGGCTCTGGAGATCGTTACAAACCCATCTTCAAGAGGTTGGCGGAGGGCTTCGATTGTTTCTCTACCAAATTCTGGAAATTCATCCAAAAACAAGATACCTCTATGAGCTAAAGAAATATCGCCAGGGCGAAGCTTTGTACCACCACCAACCAAGGCTACGTGTGAACTGGTATGATGAGGAGAGCGAAATGGCCTCTGGGTGATTATCTGGCCTTGTCTCAGAAGTCCTGCAACTGAATATATCTGGGTGACTTCTAAAATCTCATTCTCACTTAGTTTTGGTAAGATTGTTGGGTAACTACGAGCCATCAAGGTCTTACCACTTCCCGGCTGGCCTATTAAAAGAACATTGTGCCCTCCGCTTGCTGCTATCTCCAAGGCTCTTTTGGCTACATTTTGTCCCCTGATGTATGCCATATCATTTGGATAGAGTTTTCCATCAGGTAAAGATTGATTGACTAATTTTTGTAGATCAATTGGTTCAACTGGTACAATTTTTTCATTGCTATTAAAATGCTTGATTAATTGAGTTAGAGACTCTACTGGATAAATTGTAACCCCAGAGACAAGACTTGCTTCTTGAGAATTATGACTTGGCACAAAAACATTTTCATAGCCATTTTGTTTGGCCCATAAACATGCCGAGAGAACACCTGTTACCTGTCTAAGACTACCATCTAAAGCAAGTTCACCTAAAAACAAATCCTTTGCTGATATTTCTGATTTGATTTCTCCTATTAATTTTAAAATTCCAATACTGATTGGTAAGTCAAAACCTGTGCCCGTCTTGATGACATCAGCAGGGGCTAAATTTACAGTGATCTTACCTAAGGGAAACTCTATACCAGATTGTTTGATGCTGCTGCGAATACGTTCTTTACTTTCTTGAACAGCTTTATCGGGAAGTCCAACAATGACAATGGATGGTAAGGCAGGTGTCAGATCTACTTCGCATTCAATTAGCTGAGTACTCAAACCAAGCTGAGCAGTAGTAAAGACTTTGGTTATCATGTTATAGTAATGAGTATTATAAAAAGTAAGGTCAAATATGAAAAGCGAATGGTTGATTATGTTTTTGGGTGGATGAAAAATTTTTCTTGTCATCGCGTACTTGTTATGCGATCTAACCCTAAAATATTTTTCTCTCAATCGCCGCATAACGAATCGAAAAGTCCCGAACAAGACCACCCATCAAATCAATAGATTTGTCGGGAACCCGGTAGTCGGGCTACTTCGGTTCGTTTCTTCCAGAAACTTGTTCCCCTAGCTCGCCGCATGGCTTGGGGATCGGAACAAGTCCGATCTGGTTCTAGCTGGTACTACGTACCTGCCTTTCTCTCAATCGCCGCATGGCTTTTGACAATAGTGATTTTTTGGGTATTAATACATTGAAAATTACTAATAAAATGATTCTTTTTATTCATGGAACTGGGGCAACAAATAGTCTTTGGCTTCCCCATATTAGGGCAATTTTTGGATCCCAACTAGATAGATTAGATGCTACTGATTCTGACCTAATGGAAGCTTTTACAATTACTTTACCTGGGCATCCTAGCCGTGATAGCTGGTTTGACCATGAAGACATAATTGATAAAATCGAAACTTTTGCAGAATCCAAAATCCAAAATCAAAGACATCTTGCAACCAAACTAATCAGATCCAAAAATCCAAAACTCGTAGAAACCCTTGTAGAATCAAAGCTTACAATTATTGCTCACTCTGTTGGTGGGGCAATTGCTATTCTTTACACTGGCAAACACCCCAAAAAAGTCTCTAAACTAATTGTAGCTGGAGCAGGTAGTAGGTTTTGTATGCCCACTGTTCTAGCAGGGGTTATGAGTTTTAATCTTTTTATAAAACCAAGAAGCCTCAAAAACATCCGTAGTATGTTACCAAAGATCAGTAATCTGAGACAGCGGGTAATGTGGACGATGTTTGCTGAAAACACTGAGAGAAAAGGATTTTTGAGTTGTTTAGAAATCATAAATAAATACCGATTACAAACTTGGTTTCGAACCCTTTCAGTAGAGCAACAAAAAGATTTAGCAAAAGTAAAGATGATCTTTGTAAATGGGTTTTTTGATCATTTAAATCTAGTCTCAAGTACCAATTCAGCTTACAAATTATTTAATGATAATTTTATCAAATACTCAAATTCACAAGAAATTAAGCCAAGGGTTGAAAAAGAAATTATAAAAACAGCTGGGCATAATGTGATAGATCATCCCAGATTTATCAGAAGTCTAGATAAATGGCTATTTGAGTAAATTTTTACTAAATTATTCCCACCTTGCAAAAGAGCAAAAACTAAGATATACTAAGGTATAAACAAAAATAAAAATGGATAGTTCAAATAGAATTTATAGTTATTTTGACTTTACTTGGAAAATTTTACGAGTACCTAGTTTGGTGTTTTCCTTGGTTTTAATACTATTTAGCTTGATTGCTCCAATTAATACAGCTGCTCAGGAATCAGTAAGAGCTGAAGTGGTTTTTCGAGTCGCTTGTAATGATTTTAATAATAGAGATTGTGACAATCCAAATGGTCCTGAGTTTGCTGGTAGCTGTACTCTTGATGGAGCTGGAGGCGTCATTGCCTATTGTGGAAATGTACCTGAGGGGTATCCAAAGTTAGATAGTGGAAAAGAATACTACAGACTGACAAACTGTGATCAATCTACTTGTGAGACAGAAACTGCAAGGTTTACTCAGTGTAACAGAGCAGCGTTTAATATTTGCCAGCAAAGAGCAGAAATTACTGCAGTAGAAAGTGGAGGCTCTAGTATCAGGTTAAGTGATGGAACTTGGTCTTGTGATGTCACTGATAATGGAAGTGATGGGGATACGTTTAGATTATCTGTAAGCGGGTGTACAAACAATGGGCAGGATGCTAGAAATCAAACTCGATGCATTGCCTATAAAACAACCAGATCCAACAATGCAGTTTTAAACTGTGATCCCATTGATCTATTACTTGCAAGTGGAGAAGGTGAAATTAAAGAAGGTGAAAATATTAGTGAAATTGTTGCTTATGATGGAGGAAACTGTTTTGCTTTTCGGACCACAAATAACGGTACTAAGTGTATACAGAAATCTATTGTGCAAGAGGCATGTGGCACAAATGGGTTTCTAGGAATTAATTTTTCACTCAAAAAACCGATAAATAGTTATGGTGAAGATTTTAGGTTATGTAAAACTAACAGTTTTGAAGAATGGAAAGCAACGAATCCAGCATTATCTAATGTAGCTGCAAATATCACTCAAGTCCGCTTCGCAGTTAATTCTTTTAATGTAGATGAGTGTAGGGATATTGACGATGCTTTTCTTGCTAATCCACCTGAGGGTAGAACATTTACAGAAGCTGATAAGGGTAAAAAATACTGTAGTGGTCAGGTTTTAACCCAAAATGCTGATGGCACATTTACTGATAGCCAAGGAAATGAGTATAATAGTGAGGGAGCATTAGTCACTGAGTCTGAAACTGTCAAAGACAATAGTAATGATCTTATAGATACCCTCTGGAAGCTAGTCATGAGTTTTGTAGCCATTGTCTTTTATGTATTGAGTTTGATCGCTTTCATGGTATTGTTTTTAATCGCTTGGCTTGTACTTTTCTTACTTTCTATCAACCCCGCAGGACAAGACTTTATAACTGCAATTGAGCCAATGTGGGGCGCGGTTTTAAGTATTGCTAATTTATTTATTCTCGGTGCATTTTTATACGTTGGACTAGCTTACCTATTAAATCTTGAATACATCAAGAAAAATATTGGAGAGTTTTTGATGAAGATAGTGTATTATGCAGTGTTACTACAATTCACGCTTCTAGGTACAGCGGCTGTCATCAATATCGGCTATGGTGTTGGAAACTTGATGAAATGGGCCTACGCTGGTAGCACTAGTTCTGAAGCTATAAACCAAAAGCTGGCTGGGAATTTCATCAGTTCTATTGGTAATATTTCTTATATCCGCTGTGGTAAAACCCTCCAAGACTGCAAACCATCTACGGTTGGTAATAGAGAGGATGTTGGAATTGTTGCTAAGGGACAAAACGATTTTGCAAATATTACTGAGCTATTTGGGTCTGACCCTGCTACTGTAACTAGCGCTGCTGTTGCTGAGGGAACAGCTTTGGTAATGGCAGGATTTGCAATCTGGATATTTTTCAAAACACTAAAGGTTGTTCTGCTTAGACTTGTTGGGCTTATATTTTTGATGGCTTTATCGCCAATTGGTCTTGCTTCATATTTTTCACCAGTTGAAAGCTGGCAAAGTATTGGTAAACAAATGGTAGATAAATTTATAAAATACGTAGCCTTTTACCCGGCCTTTATCATGGCTTTGATAATGGTCAATACTCTCTCTTCAACTATTACTGGAATAATACGAAGAGATGTTGGTACGACTGCAACAACAGCAGGGGCAGCTACTACGCCAGCAGCTGGTGAGGGAGCCAGGGCTTTTTTAGGTTTTGTTAATATCTACGCACAAGATGCGGGTGGTAGTTTTCAAGCTGGGCTTACAAACGCTTTATTTATAGTCCTAGGAGCGGGTATAGCCATGGGGGCCTTATACGTAGTAGATGATTATTTTATAAAAGAATTTGATACTGATCTGGGAACTATTGGTAAAGGTATTGCTGATACAGCTGGTAGTGTCAAAAGTGGACTTTCAGGAGTATTTAAAACAGCAGGTAAAGGTATTAGAGCCGGTGGTTTATTAGCTTCAGGAACTGGTAAAGTACTAAAAGGGCTGGATTCGGCGACTGCTAACAAGTTAAGTAATCTACAAGGTAAGGCAGGGATGGGGGCATTTTTACAGAGGCAAGCGCTTAGGGCTGCAAGGGCTGGTACTTGGACTGGAGCCAAAGTGGGTGAGGGAGTAGGTTCAGGAATAGATAATTTTGGAAGGACTGTACAGTTTGTTCCTAGAAACCTGAGCAGACTAGGCGAAAACGTAAAAGGCTTCTTTGATAAGATTGAAAAAGCTGATGAAGCTCAAAACGATACTTGGTGGGATACACAAATTAATCTTGCACTAAAAGACGTGGGCGTTGCTAGCGACTACGCAGATGCTTTGACTCCTGCTGCATCCTCTAGAGCTTTGGAAAAAGAAAACATTAAAGCCATACAAGAAAAAGCTAGGGCAGAAGGAAAAGAGGATCCTATTATGTTGCAAACTAGGGATAAAATCAGGGATGAAAGAAGAGCTGCAATGGGCTTAAAAGATGATACTATCAGACAAGATGATGCTAGGGTTATCATGGATCAGTTGATTAGAAAAGCCAAAGGTGATATATCTAATCTAAATGGAGGTCAACGACATTCTTTGGAAAGATTAATTGACCAATCATCTACTGACAAGGCCTTAGCCTCTCAGATCTTTGATGATCCTGCAGCTATTGGTCTAGCTCAACAAATGGACGCTCGGAGGTTAATTAGTTCGGAAACTATCGAAAAACTTTCAAATACAAGAGGAGATTTGTTAGGTGATCAGAAACGTAGAAAAAACTTTGGAGCAGTCTTAGCAGCTAATCCTTTCTTATTCGATAATATTGATAGAGCAGTTTTCAAGGATGATGCAGTGCTTCAAGGCTTCAAAGATGGTGGTGGTACTGATGAGATGCTTGATAAAAAAAGAGGAGGACTAAACGTGTATCAGAAAAACGAGATTGCTCAAATTAGAGATCAATCCAGTCAATTAAGAGCCTCTTTGGAGAAAGTTGGAGAAAAGAACGTAGACACATTAGGACATCAGATGAGAATGGCTAATGGAATAGATAGTTATGGTTTTCAAGCAGCAGCTGCTATCAATGAAAGTGTTTTAGAATATGTTGGCTCTACTGAATATGAAAATGCTAGTGAAGCCGAAAGACGAGTCGAGATGACTGAGAGATTTAATACGGCAGTAAAAGCTGATATTGGAGATGGTCTGTATCAAATAATAGATAATGTAGATGGAAAAATTTTAGCAGCTGGAAATGACGATTCTAAAAGACAAATTGCCTATGAGTCAATCAGGTTAGAACTTGCCCAAAATGTTGATAGTATTCCAATAGAAGAGTTACTAAAAGGAAGGCTTGGAAAAGGTATCAAAGCTGGTTTATCCAAAGAAGATGAAAAGTTGCTAGTAAAGAAAGGTGTTACAGGAGACCAAAGAGCCAGACAATTAGAGTTACAGAGAGCGGTACGAGATGAGGCTATAGTACGTGCTGAAAAAGTATTTAGAGATAGGAATCAAGTTATTGATAAAACTTACTCTGCTGCCGTTACAGTCAGCGATGCTTTGGATCCAGTCAAAAAATATGAAACGGTGCTTAAAGACAATAGTACAAAGGGAGCAAAGGCAATAGGTAATCTAATTAAGGACAACGCAGACGCTTCTTTTGCAACAATTACAGCAATTGCTTCAGATCAATTCGAATACTCTACTGATCTAGAAACAGCCGGAGTAAGTTTAGAACACTTTGCAGAAACCAAAGAAAGCTTACAAAAAGTTGGTACTGCAATGATAGCTAAAAAGCTGACAGAAACAGTTAAGTTTAAACAAGATCTAGGAGAACGTAAAGCAATATTTGGAAAAATAGTTGATGGTAATTTCTGGGTAGATGAACATGGGCTCCCTTTAGCTTATGATGAGATCGAAACTCAAGCGGCAGAATTAGCAAAAAAATTGAATGTATTAGCTACAGGTAGTGTTGCAGAAAGACAAGTAGAACTTGATGCAATCGAAAAATTTAGACTCAAAAAAGTTGCTATTACAGATAACCCTAGATACAATGATAAAGAAAAACAGACTCGATTACTTAAACTTAAGGAAGAATCAATAAGAGATCACGAGTTTGATTATGTTAATATGCAAGAAGCTAAACAAATCACTGACACTCTTGCTGCAATAGCTGCTGATCAAGTCTCTACCTACGGTTTGACCAAAAATAATGCAAATTTGATTAGTCAAATCAACGCCTTTGGAGATTCTTACAAGCAACATTTCTTCGGACTAGTCAAAGAAGCTAAAGACCAGGGAAGCTTTGTCCAACCAAGTTAAGATTAAAAAGTTATGTCCAATATTTTCAATGCTCAAACCAATTCAACAAGTCCAGTCTCAACTGCTCAGGTAGTTGCTCAAGATTATGACCTACAAAACCCTTCTCTTGCTCAACAAGAAGCAGATATCAAATTTGGTTTGT
>JBBSJV010000007.1:0-27445 GCA_038256935.1 Patescibacteria group bacterium | reverse complement strand
CATGGTTAGAGTAGCACTTTGGACAACCCTTTTTTTGCGTAAATACATACTTGAGATAATTAAGTAATTATCTTTTAGCTTATCTTAGCTTACTGAAGCTGACAAGGGGTAATTGTAGCTCCATTTTTTCCCTATATGCCCCATTTTATTATTTTGTGGCACTTATTGGAATCATTACTGCTCATACTGAGTTTTTAAGATATATCAATTTTCCTTCTCTTGCCTCAATTTTCTTATTCTATTGGAATCCTAATATCTACCCAACTCCAGAGTTTAATTTTATTTTCTGGGCGCTAATTGCAGAAATGCAGTTCTATTTTGTTATTCCATGGCTTTTGTGGTTGTATAAACTAATCTCGAACAAATTAAGCTTGATTTCTAAACTTGCTGGCAAACTCTTACCTGTGATATTGTTTATCGCTCTTTTGAGTTATATTTACCTGTTTGAATTTGTAACAGGGCTTTATGAGTTTATTATAATTATCCAAAGCTACTCTTTTGGTTTGCAGTTTCTACATGTGTTTTTAATTGGGGTAGGGTTGTTTCTAGTCTTAGATGAATTCCAAAATATTTTACCAAAGCTTAGAAAAGTCCATTTCTTTAGTCCCATTGTACTACTTATAGCAATCTTCTTACCAGCTTATATGCAATATGAATTAGTTATCAATTCTAATCTAAGAAGGACTCCTGTTATTTTGATAGGCTTGATTGTTTCTTTGTACATTGTATTAGTAGAGGCCAAAACCAACAGTCAAAAACCAATTCGAAACGAAATCACAATCAAATCTGTAATCAAAAATCCATTTTTAGTATTAGAGTTTTTAGGTCTTATTTCTTATGGAGTATATATCTGGCACACTTACGTAAATGGAGCAGTATGGGCAGAATTACCTGATAGCTGGCTGCCTTATAAATTGTTCTTAACTGTCAGTATAACTTTAATTTTATCAACCTTTACTTACTACTACATTGAGTTGAGGCAGTTTCAGAAGAAATAATTTGTCACCCTGAATTCAACCGGGTTTCCCTGAAAGTTTATAATATTAAGGGTGGTTTTATTTCATGGTCTGCTTTGTATATGATAAGGTAAAGATACTGAAATATTTTCGCTGTGATAGATTAAAATTGTCAGCAAATAAATTAGCATTTTAACAAGTATGACAATAAAAACCCGAACAAGTAATTATTAATCGTCATTTTGTCACCCTGAATTTATTTCAGGGTCTTGTTGTAGTTTAATTAAGGAATAGATACTGAAACGAGTTCAGTATGACATAAAAGTATTATCAAAAAAGTTAGTATCCATTATACTCACAAAATAGATTTAACTTCATCTTAAAACCCAAGTTCTCGGTTTATTTTATTCACATCGGCAATTGCTTGTTCGTGCTCCCTTAGAGTTTTTGTAAAGTATTTTTTACCACTGGCATCGCTTACAAAGAAGATGTTATCATTTGCAGTAGGATTGAGGGCAGCGTTAATATTATCGAACTGAGGGCTAGTGACAGGACCAATTGGGTAACCTGCAATTGCATAAGTATTGTAAAGGGTTTTAGCTTCTGGACTATCAAGGAAAATACAGTTTTCAACAACTAAAGTAGACTGGCATAATTTGCGACCAAAACCGTATTCTGCTGTAACATCAGATTGCCATTTTATATTGCTTTCAAGACGGTTATAAAACACTCCAGCCATAATTGCTCTTTCATTATTGACTTCCTCTCTATTAGTGTTATTCACCCCTCCAATAGGCCTGCCTGTCTCTTTTTCAATCACTGCAGCCATGATCATAGCTTTATCAAACTCTTGGGGTGTGGCTTGATCTTTAACCTTGCTCCAAACTTTGGTGTTAAAATTATTCAAAAAAACTTGGGTTACTTGCTCGGGCGTGGAAGGCAAGAAAAAACTGTAAGTATCAGGATACAAATACCCTTCAACGTAATACTTGGCACAGTTACTGAGGTCTCCATAGGTGCAGGTCAAAGGCTCTGGTAGAAAAGGGTAGGTACTTCTACTAAAATTATTAGGGTCTTTAGCAAACTCTTTGTATTGATCTGCTGATAAAACCTTATTATCCTCCAAAAGTTGAGCTACTTGATCTAGAGTAATACCTTCTCTAAAGGTGATACTAACTGAAGGTTTGTTATTGGCTGCAATCTGATCAGTCAGTCTTTGGCTTTCTTGATTGATCTGATCGATGATCTGAGATGGTGGAGTTTTATCAAGTTCTAGCTGGTAGACTCCTGGCATCAAATCCAAGACTGTAGTTTGACTTGAGGCAAGTAGAAGTGCTGACTCATAACCAACTCTGTCTTCACTGAGTTTTTTGGCAACAGTGCGAAAATTATCACCTGATTTTACTTCAAAGGAGTATGGGCCTGTAGGGGTATCATTTGGTACTCCAAAATACCGATTATAAGCTTGAAATCCATAAAAACCAAGGATAGAAAAGATAATTACAAAGACTATCAAAAAAGGCAAAAACTTTTTCATACCCACGTAGGGTTCCAAGACTTAAGCGAAATGTCAATTAAGTAGTGAAATAGTTGGAATGTGAATTTATTTAATTATTAATCTCGTTTATCATCATGAATTTAGTAGCGTGTCACCTTTGTAGATGTAAAAATATTTGTTTACAGTGTCATCCTGAACTCGTTTCAGGATCTCTTAGTAATGTTAGTTTAACGTCAATTAATCATTAACTTAATCTAGCTTTATTTAAAAATTAGAAATATAGTATTTAATATTTGAAATTGAGCATAAATTAGCCACCACAGAGGATCCTGAAACAAAACCACCCTCAAAATTATAAATTTTCAGGGAAACCCGATAAGTTCAGGATGACACGGTATTTAAAAATAGATACTGAAACGAGTACAGGGTGGTAATGTTGAAGGTGACAGGAGATTTTTTATGAGTATATCTATATGTTTTGACTGCTTTCTCCCTCTTCCATACCAGCTTCAACTTCTCCTTGTTCTTCTTTTACACTATCAATCAGGTTATAGATTCTAGCTACGATTTCATCTTCCTTGTCTACAAAAAAATCAATCTTAGTTTGTCTTCTAATGGTTAACCCTTGATCAAATAAATAATTAGATAAATCTTTGCGTAAACTTCTCAATTTGTTTAGAGTAGTACCTAGCTTTTTGGTGGTATTTATGCCAATTTTGACTTTATGCTCTGCTTTCTTGTACTCAACCGTTTTAACATTCCAAAAAAGACTTTTCATCTTTTCATTGGTCAGTAAAAACATGGAAATATTTAATATAAGCTCTCTGGATTCTTTTCTTTTATTTTTCTTTTTTACTCTAGTTAATTGAGTGGTTTTCATATACTAACTTTTACTTATTTTTTAAGGCTTTGTCAATCGTGATTTGGTAGTTATATTTTGACAAAAGAAATCATTTAAGGCAAGTTTTCTATGATATTAGATATTCTATGCAATTTACGAATAGAAAGGTTAAGAATTGGGTTTTATTTATATTATTAATCGTTTTGACAGCTAGTCTTATTGGTTTTTCTGATCAAATTATAGTCAGTGCCATTACTTCCTCTCAATACAATAGCAAAAAAAACAATCTTAGTTCTAGAGCTGGTAATATCAAATCTCAGTTAGATTCTGTAGGTGGGGATTATCACAATGTGGCTTCACAAAAAGACACTCTAGAAGCTCAGCAAAGACAGGTTCAAAATGAGATAACACTGACAACTAATCTGATGAAAGAGACTGATACTTTGATCTCTGATTTAAACACTCAAATCCAGTTTAATCTTAACGAAATTGAAAAATACAAAGCAGAGCTTTATGATATAACCATGGAGATGCAGAAGCAGCAGCAAGTTTCTCCATTACAAAGCCTGATTTCAAGTAACAATTTAGGAGAGGCCATTAGTAATATATTTATATTGTCTTCTACTCAAAATAAACTAGATGAAACCAAGCAAAATTTGGAAACATCTAATCAAAATTTACAAGAAGATGTTAAGACCCAAGAAGAACTAAAAGAGCAATTGGATGCTACTAAGATTTTAAATGAAAACAAAAAAGCTGAGCTTGATAAATTAATCAGTGAGTTTGCAGGCAGAGAAGCTGAATACGCTAATCAAATAGCTGCCCTCAAAGCTGAAGATGCCAAATTACAAGCTGAGGCTGATAGGTTAGATAGGGAATGGGCCGAAGCTCAAGCTGCAGCAGCAAGGCGAAGACAACCACCAGCTGGAGGCGGCGGCACCGGCGGGGGAGGTGGATCTGGTGGTGGAGGCGGGTATGTACCAACTCCTGGAATTTGTAGATTTGAAGATGGTGGAAATCCAGGAATACCAAGTGGATATTTTATGATACCTGTAAGTGGTAGCTATAGTCGAGGTTTTAACTGTTTGTCTCATGATGCAATTGATTGGAGTGCTCCTAATGGCTCAGCTATTGTAGCTGCAGCTCCTGGAGAAGTGGTACGGAAAGGTTATGAAGGAGGTGGATATGGTCATTTTGTGGTTTTAAAGCACACTCTTTCTAATGGAAACAGAGTCTATACTCTCTATGCTCATATGAATTCACCTTCACCAGCTGGTGGTTTTGTAGGGAAAGGACAAAGAATTGGTAGTGTTGGAACTACTGGAAATAGTACTGGTTACCATCTTCATTTTATGATCATTTCACAAAGCTATGAGGCAACTGGCCTCGGGTGTAGGTGGGGAGCTTCAAAATGTTATAATCCTGCAAGATTTTTATAACCTTGTAAAAAACCAAGTTTTGCATTAGAATAAATATAATGTCATCATTTTCTGCTGCCAATGTAAAAATCAGGCCTAAGCAATTAGCTTTAATATTAGCTGCTATTGGTGGGTTTTTAACTTTGATTTTAGCTTATCCATTAGCCCAAGTCTTCAACGGTGAATGGAAACTAAAACAGTCTTTAACTCTGATTGAAAATGCTTATTTGGATTTCAATGCTTTTGGGTTAGGCTTTATTGCTCCTCGCCTTGGTATAGAAGAAATCGTTCCAATTGGAGACATTGATATTAGATTTTATTCTATTCTCATTGTAATGGGACTTTTGAGTGGGTATTTTCTCACAGTTTATCTAGCTAGACTTCACTATATTGCAAATACCATCATCGATCGTTTGGTTATTGGTTTAGTAATTTTTGGACTGATTGGAGCAAGGTTATTTTTTGTAATATTTAGATGGGAGTTTTTTGAATCTAATCCATTACTTGTGCTAACTGAGATTCACAGAGGGGGCCTTGCGATTTTTGGGATGATGATAGGAAGTGGGGTTTATCTCTGGCTATATTGCAAGCAGTACAGGTTCAAGTTTTATGAGATGCTAGATATCTTAGCTCCTGGGGTCCTTCTTGGACAAATTATTGGTAGATGGGGGAATTTTTTCAACTACGAAGGATATGGACCTGAAACCAATGTAGTTTGGAAGATGTTTGTACCAGATTCAGCAATCTACTACGATGTATCTTTTACAGCTAGGTATTTTCACCCAACTTTTTTGTATGAGATAATACCAAATTTTTTACTGCTGTTGTTACTGCTATGGAACTATGATAAACTTACTGAAAAACATGCGGGTAGGGTATTTGCAATGTATGCCGTAGGGTATGGTTTAATCAGATTTTTAACTGAGTTTTTCCGCCTCGATAGTTTGAAGCTGTATTTTCCTGAAGCATTAGCATTTAAGCTAGGAGATTTTGGTCCGTTTGAGTACTTACTGGTCAGTCAGCTAATGGCCTTAATGTTTGTAGTTATTGGAGTAATAGTTTGGATGAAGAGGGGTAAGTACCTATTTTTGAAGAAAAATCTGGAAGAATTAAAGATATTTTAAAACCCTTGTAGCGCAACCCTTACGGTTCCATTCCCGTAGCGGAAAACTTGCCATTCCATTGGTGACTCGCCTCCATTTTTCAACCTTGCCATTCTCGTAGAGGAGACCACCGTGTCGCCACCCTCACCCGTAGATAAGACCTATCCTTTAACACCCCCGACAATTTTCCTTTTTTGTGTGTGCCATGATGGAACCGTAAAGGTTCCGCTACAAAAAACAAATCATTCTTCGTAGAGGCGATGCCCTCATCGCCATTTTCCACCCCCCCCCCTAGCAATACCTTGATTTGTTACACATATTAAAATAAAGATGAGCTATAGACCGAAGATTGCAAGTTGTTACTTTCAAATCCATTTCTTTGATAATTGAATTTAGTTAATACAATAATACTTGTAAGTAAAATAAATACAATAATAATTATATTTTTATATTGAAGCATAACCAAGAAATAAAATTATTAATCTTAGCTAGTCAATTTTATTTTAATATTCTTCTAGTCACAAAACCTTATAAATATTTACTACAAATTGAAACGAGTTTTAAAAGTCAGGTGATTTTAATAGATTTATACTAATATTAATTAAATAACAACAATATATTTCTAGAAGATAAAATAAGATCATTTTTATATGAATCTTATTAAGATAAAAATAAGTATTTAAAATAGTTTAAATTATTAGTAAATAAAAACACTACTGACATTTATCAATAACTATATCTACAATAAAATACAATTTTTTTAATTGAAATGTAAAATTTTATGTCACTTAAACGTTCTATTTCTTTAATCTTCGGAGTAGTATTTCTACTAGTCGGAGTAATTGGATTTTTTAGTAATCCAATCTTAGGTTTTATAGGTATTCAATGGTTTGTAGTTAACCTAGCTCACAATTTAGTCCATATTTTATCTGGTATTTTGGGTCTAATCGGATCTAAGTCAGACAAATATGCTAACTATTACCTTAAAGGTTTTGGTTTAGTCTATGCTCTAGTAGCAGTATTAGGTCTAGTATGGCCTAATGATATGATCTTAGGATTTATCCACATTGACTTTACAGATGATATCTTGCATATCGTTCTTGCAGATGGACTTTTAATTTCTGGTTTTGCCCTTCCTGATCATAAGGAAGTCAAAGCTATGTAAATCTAAAATAAAATTAATTTTTACCCCACTTTATCGTGGGGTTTTTTATTTAACTAAATCATTGGCCTAAGTGGATTATGTCTTGACGAAATAAAAATTTTATTGCAGTATCAAAACGTATTCCGAAATAGCTCAGCGGTAGAGCAGTTGACTGTTAATCAATTGGTCGTAGGTTCGAATCCTACTTTCGGAGCCACTAATTAAAATTTTCCCTCGTTATGAGGGACTTTTTGTTATTTAAATCCATAAAACATAATCTAAACTAAGTTATTATCCAGTTATAGTCGCAAGTCATGATTGCTTATTAGTTGTATTCAATGAATAATTAGATATGATATATCCAACCGCAGCTATCACTTTAAAAAGAGTTATTATTGAGTTATTAATTGAAATTGTAATCGCCGTTAATTTTTTGTATTTAATTGTATTTCAAAATGGAAATAATTGGCTGGTGGGAATTTTTTGTGTGATCTTTGGACTGGTCTTATTGAGTCTTAGGTTTTCTAGTATTGATTTAATCAGTAGCATCTTAGCGAGTCTGATAGGCCCGGCTGGAGATATATTAAGTTCAGAAACAGGAGTTTGGATCTTTAGTAACAATATTTTTTTGGGAATCCCACCCTGGCTGCCAATTTCTTGGGCGGCAAGCTTTTTACTATTTAGAAGACTTGGTCAAAGTATAGGGGATTTGTTGAAAATGGCTCCAAAACAGAGTAAGTCAGCTCGTGGGTAATTAATCAAAATGTTCTGAACAAGACCACCCACCAAATCAATAGATTTGTCGGGAACCCAGTAGTCAGGTCACTTCGTTTCGGTTTGTACCAAACCTAGCACCCTCGCTCGACGTGTGGCTTTCTCTAAGTTGGGGCTGGAGCATGTCCAGCCTGTTCATGCTTAGCTGTCGCTTAGCACTCCTCTCAGTCGCCGTGTGGAATCTGAACCAAACAGTCCCGATCAAGTCGGGCCCCTTCGGTTCGGTTACTTTGTAACCTGACACCCTAGGATCGGAGCAAGTCCGATCTGTTCTAGCTAATGATATCGCATTGCCTTTCTCTCAATTGCCGTGTGGCCACATTTGACTTTATGCTCTTTTAGTTGCTTAATATCTAATATATGCTCTCAGTCGGACTTGTTGGCCTGCCAAATGCAGGAAAATCTTCACTTTTTAATCTTCTTACCAAAAGATCAGTACCTGCCCAAAACTTTCCTTTTACTACTATTGACCCTCACGATGGAGTAGTAGAAGTACCTGATAGCAGGCTCCAAGCTCTCTCTGATATTGTGAGCGCGGAAAAAATTGTTCCTGCTGCTATTGAATTTAAAGACATTGCAGGGCTTATCAAAAATGCTCATCAAGGTGAAGGTCTTGGAAACCAGTTTTTATCTCATATTCAAGAAACAGATATGATTTTGATGGTGCTGAGATGTTTTGAAAATAAAGATATTATCCACGTCGAAGATAGAGTCAACCCTCAAGAAGATTTTGAAATCCTGATGATCGAGCTGACTATGAGTGATGAGAAAAAGTTAGAAAATATCCTGCCAAGGCTGCAAAAAGAAGCCAAAAAAGACCCGCATGGGCAAGCCAAGGTCTCACTTTGTGAGAAAATCCTCGAAGTTTTAAATAAAATCGAACCAGCAAGCAGTTTTACTATGGATGATACTTGGGATGAAGAAGTAGTGCATTTTAGAAAGCAATTAAACCTATTAACAGATAAGCCAATTTTAAGACTTGGTAACATCACTCAAGGTGGGGAAAATGTAGAGTTTAACGCTGATTTTAAACTAGATATCCTACAGGAAGCAGAATTAGCTGAAATGGAAAAAGAAGATCGTGTGGAGCTTGGATTTAGCGAAGAAGCTGGTCTTGACGGGATGATCAGAAGTTGTTTCAAAACTTTAAATCTAGCAACTTACCTGACAGCTGGAGTCAAAGAAGTCAGAGCTTGGACATTTGTAAAAGGGATGAAAGCCCCGCAATGCGCGGGTAGGATCCACACTGATTTTGAAAAGAAATTTATCAAAGCAGAGGTTGTCAGTTTTGATGATTTTGTAGCTAATAACGGCTGGAAAGGTTGTTTTGATAAAGGCGCGGTAAAGACAATGGGGAAAGAATACGAATTTCAAGATGGAGACGTGACTGAGTTTAAGATTGGGGGGTAGTTCAATCATTCTTCTAATCCCAGCTCAAGACAATTATCAAAGTAGTTTTTATATTTATTTAGTTCCTCAAGTTGCTCTGAAGTTATTGCAAAATTGGTTGTTAAGTCATTATAGATTTGCTCAATATGTGGTTGTACTTTTTCGTATTTTAACTTTACAAATATTGGAGTATTTGGGCTGTTTTTCAGGATTTTTTGAAACAATCCAGCTGTTACATACATTATAGATGCTGCTTCGTTTACAGTTTTTTCAATGTCATCATCTAGCTCTCCACTTTCAACTGAATCTTTAAGATGTTTACCAAATTCCACAAGCTTTAGAAAATTTTTATTCATGACAGCCTCGTATTTAACTCTTAGCTCTCTTTGAGAAGTTGTTGTTTTGCTTTTTACAATTATTCTAAGGCTGGTTTCTCTACCTGTGGCAGGATCTAAAACTACCATACTCAGTCTATTACTAAATTCTTGTTCAAGTGGTGTAGATGATGGGCTTTGTTCAGGGTTTAGATTTTTATTGGATACTTCGTTGTAGTTTAGGCGAGTTTGGATTTCTTGAATTACTTCAAGGCATTGAGCAACTAAAAGGGGTTTTGTTTCAAGATTTTTAGCTTGGTTTACAAGTCTTTTAGATACGATCTAAGATCCATTTTATGCATAGTTTTCAAGGGTGAGTCAATAACAGTTCGAATCTTATTAAGCGAAGGCTGTAAATGCTCAAAAAGCTGCATTGTTGTGACCGCACTAGGTGCGCCATAATCATCAAGCTTTAGTAAAGCCAATTTTACCTGATGTATTGAACTAGTTATATCTTTACCCTCTTCAGGTTTTTTAATTGATTCAGCTCGACTTACAGCTTCAATTGGTATTGGATACAAAATACTTAATATTAATATTATATCCTATATTATTTGTTTTAACAATTATTGAAAGTCATGGTTTTACAAAAGAGCAAAATACTATTAAAATAAAACAATATGACAAGCCACACAAACAGTACAAAACTTAGTAAAGAATACGAGTTCGAAGATTTTAAATCTGCTCTGGAGTTTGTAAACAAGGTGGGAGAAATTGCTGAAAAACTAGCTCATCACCCTGAGATTTACCTAACCTATGGCAAAGTAGTTGTAGAGTCATGTAGTCATGATCAAGGTAATAAAATTACCCAAAAAGATGTAGAACTGATGGAAGCTGTGGATGGGGAGTTTGAAGGGCTTTAATAAAGCTTAAAAGTGAACAAATCTAATTTACTACTTATTATTTACAGCCAGTACTTGGCTTAATTTATATACTATATTAGTTGAATTTAAAGTTTCTTCGTTTTGTATCTTTGTTGCAATTATCAGTATATCTCTAAATGTTATTTCTTCATTGATTAATCCTGCAGCTAAATTTATCTCTCTCAAGTTATTAATAACAAAGTTTCTAAATCTCTTTCTTTTTTCTCTTGGGCTTAGCTCATCAATTTTCATGTTAGACATAAGTAAAAGAATTGATTTTTTAATAAATTTGTTTTAATATGAAATAATCTAATTAAACACTTGATTATAATAAAGCACAGAGCATACATCTAAAATATTGACCAAATGTAATATTTGGAATTATCATCAATAATAAATGTTGTATTTAGAGTAAATAAAAACTTTGAACAAAATTGTAATGAAATTCAAAGTAGTAAAACATCGAAAAAAATAAAACATTTGTCAAATAATCGTAAAAAGTAGTACAAAATAACAATATCCTTTATTATGAAGCATTACAAAAATAAAGAAATCTCAGATGAATTTGCCGTGTCTCAGCCAACAGTAGCTAATTGGATTAAAGATACTTTGAATGGAAAGAAAGAGTTGGAATTGATAGAGATAAATGATAAATTTTTTATTGCAAGATCACAAAATAATATTAAACTTATAAAAGATTACATTTCACTTGGCTTTAAATATAAACCAACAAATAAACGTTTAGTTGTTGAGGCTAAACCCGAATTCATCAAACATTTAAATGACAAACAGATAATTGAAATAAAAAAGAATTTAACGGAAAAAAAACTTATTGATGTAAAATATGTCTACATGGATGGCGGTGCTAATGTTTGGAACGACATGTATGATATCTCTGCTGGTTCAGCTGCTATTTATGATCCATACAACAAAATGAACCTTCTAAGTGTTCCGTTATTATTGCAATTAATAGGAAAAGCTAAAATAAATGTTTTTGATATTGGAGCTGGTAATGGTAAGCCTGTAGTAGATTTTTTACAAGACCTTTATAAAAATAATTCTTTGGGCAGTTACATTGCAATAGATATAAGTAGCCAAATGAATGAAATGGCTATTCAAAATGTCAAGAAAAAATTTCCAAAGTTAGATTGTATTCCTTGCATTCTGGATGTTGAAAACAATTCTTTTGAAGAAATCGTTTATGAGATTAGTCAAGATCATCCTAATTCAATAAATGTATTTCTACTATATGGAGGAACCTTTGGTAACTTTAACAACCAAGAAAAAGCACTTTTTAATATAGAAAAAAGTATGTTTTCTGGAGACTTCCTATTTCTTAATAATTTCTCTCCAAATCCATATCGCTTTAATGATGAGAAATATATGTATGAGAGCCCAACAGTAGATCATTATCTCTTTGTTGCAAGGGGGTTAGGTTTGAGGGTTGGACCTGAGGATTTAGAATATAGTTTTAATTTGGAAAACAAAGAAAGACAATTATCTTTAGTTTTACCATCTGATTACACAATAAAATTACCTATAAATGATAAAGATGAAAAAATTGATTTACCTAAAGATACCAGAATTCTGGTTTGGAAGCATAAAATGACAAATCTAAATTTTATTCAAAGTATCACTAAATCCTATGATTTGAATTTAGTCCTTTACACAATATCCAGTGATAATAAATTCATCTTAACTTGTTATAAAAAAGAAACTAAATAAAGTAAACCAATCCACCCCGCAATGAGAGGAATTTCTATTCTTCACCCAAAACAGGATAAGTCTGCTTTCCGTATCCATCTACAAATTTGAAAAAGTCGTCTAGATAAATAATGTCTTGGGTTAGCTTTTTGGCTGTGGAGCCTATACCAAATAGAGATCCTGTATTGTAGAGATATGTGGTAATAAGTCCTAGAGAAATTGCCACATCAAGACTTCCATTTTGAACTTCAAGTAATAATAGATAACTAATTACAAACAAACCCAAGTAATACAAAACTACAATCAAAGAGTATAGAATTGAACTTACGAAGCTACTTCCCCACATGATACTGGAGTGAAGTGTTCTAGTTTTTTGTAGGTTACTAAAAGCAATATCTGTTGCAAAAATAGATCTAATATAAGCAATTTGAGAAATACCCATGATCTCTTGTTGTTTTACATTATCTTCGTATTTGAGTATCTCTTTATCTGTAGCTTGGGAGTCAAATATATTTACTACTACATTTGCAAAAATGATCAAAGTAATAAAAATAGCAGAAGCTAATCCGTACTTAAGATTAACACTGGCTAGAGTAATGATACTAACTACAGCCCCGACTACAGTTATCATGATTGAATTTATAAAAAGATCGATTATGTTGGAGACAGATTTTTGAATACGACTTATTTTGGAAATTATTACCCCAGTTTCTCTGTAAGTATGATAGATAGGATCCACTGACATAAGCCATGAAATGCTACTAAAATAAATACTATTTTGTAAATTAGTTATATAATTAAGCTCCATAGCCCGAGCGTAAAATCTGGAAAATATCAATAAAACTATACGAGTGATAAAGATATAAACAATCCAATCAAAGCGAAGGTTAATAAAAGAATAAGTAAATAAAAAAGGTGTCAGTGCTATAAAAGTCCAACCTGAAACTGCTGATAAAAAAACAATACCAAGTCTCCACCACCCACTGATAAAATAGGCTCTATACCAAGGCTTGGAAAAATCAATGGTGCTGAGGTTTTCATAGGGTAGGGTGTCCCCTAGTTTTTTGGCTAGTTTAAAATAGCTGGGTTGTAATGGTTTTAACACTGTTTAATCTGATCATGAATTTTGGTTTTTGGCAATTGCTTGTTTAGTAGGGGTATGCTTTAGCTTCCCGTTTAAATTCAGCCACCACAGGGGATCCTGAAACAAGTTCAGGATGACACCTTTATAATTCGTATTTATTACGCTATATGATACTAAGTATCAGGCTAACACTTCAATTTAGATCCCACAACAAGTGCGGGAAGACAAAATGATACACAAAGAAATTATTTACTTCGCAAGTGGATGATTGATGGCTTTTGGTAGATCAATTATCAATGCGTATTCAGAGATGATGCTGGCGTTTTCAAGATTCAATTTTGCAAAGATAGGATGCAGGGGAGGGAGTTTTTCAACCTCCATGGTTTTGTTAAAGACAGCGTACCAGTGCTCAAGTTCAGTGGTGTAGAAAAAGTACTTTAAGTATCCGTAATCTAGATATAATTCAGGTATTTGTAGCGACCCAGTTGCAAACATGTCAATGTTATTTTGCAGGTGAGTGTAGATTTCTTTAGCTTTTGAGGTAATCTCATAGCTTGCTTGCATGATCAGTTCACTATGTCCATAGTCTTTATAACTAACAGGTGCTTGGTCTTGAAGTTCGAAAATAATATCTGGAACAGCCGAGTCAAAAATTTGTGAGTAATATTTTTTCAGTGTCATCTCAGCATCTCTTTTGGAGTTAAACTTGGACTGCAAAACCATTTTGTTACTGAGCCACATTTGAGGTTTGAAAAGCAGTGAAGTAGCACCTAATTTTTGATTGATTAGATAAAAGTAAGCCTCTATTAATGGGGTATACAAATCATGACTCTCTTTAAGATGGTATTCAAGTATGGACCTAGCTCGTTGCTCTACATTCCAAGACAAATACCAAGGCTGCCCTGGTAAATTGTCATCTAAAACAACTTCTAATTGTTCATCCAAAAAACTATCTCCAAATAGCCACATAAAACCGCCATTTCGAAGGGCTTGAAAAAGATCAAGTAAACTTGTATCCATGTTTGGGTTATCGATTATTGTAAGGGTGGGAACCACGGCTTGTTGAGCAATTACTAATAAATCTTGATTAAATTTATAAAGCCCATTGAAACCGTAGTTGATAATCAAATTTGGCTTTACTTGCCCGTCCATTTCTTTTTTAAATTCAACTTCAGGCCATTGTAAGGTGTTTGGATCAATATCCATGGTCTTGATTTGGACTTGTTTTTGAATTAGTAAATCGATAAAAACTGCAGGAAGTAAGGGGTGAACTAAAACTCTAGAATCTTTTTCAATTGCAAACTTACTAAGCATGTTAATAAAGCTTTGCTTGGCAGAGAAATGGGCATAACCTGACCATCTACCGCTGTCTAAAGCATAGTTTGAAAACCCACCTGGTCTTAAGTTAAAAATTTCTTTTCGCAAAAAGCTTTTGATACCCAATCCTGTATACCAATGCACCTTTCTTTTTAAGCTGGTTGTAAGAATCCCAACCCTTTTTTGTAAATCCTCTTTTGTAGTTTCAGTCTTAGGCATTTTTTAAATTACCAATGTCTTTAATAATTCTAAGGATGCTTCATTTAAAGGGTAATGTCAATTTCATTTAATCTACCCATATTTAATCATGAGAGTTTATTTTTGCTACTTTTTTAGGGTAATTATTTATAGTAATTGTGTAGTGTAAATAAAAGTCAAAATAAAATTTTAATTAGCATTTTATGCTTCATTGAATTTTTGCTGTGATTTCTGATGATTGTTTTGGAGAGCTTTTTGATATAGTTCTTGGATATATTCCATACTAAAAGTGGTGTGTCCATATCGCCAAACTGAGCCTAGTTTAGAAGGTCTTGCTTGGTAAAAAAGATGGATTAACCCATCATGTAAAATCACTGAACCGTGACCGTTTTCCCCACTTGCCCAACCGTCATCTAAAGGTTGAAGAATCGGTCCAAGACTAGTGTAGGGCCCTTCGACATTTTCAGAGATAGCAAAAAATATTCTTTGCCTAGTTTGAAATTCTCCTTGTGGTAAGAAACAAACGGCATTTAATAATTTGAGTCCATTTGGAAGCTCAAGTAATTGCGAGCCTTCAAGTCCCCATTCATAGTTACTACTTGATTTTTGATTGTGATGGTTTACTTCGCTGTGATCAAGAATTTTACCGACTCTTTTCCAAGGACCGCGCCAAGTGTTATTGGTACTTTTTGCTAAGTAAATATCAGGGCGACCTACAACATCAGTACCAGAATAAGTAAGGTACTTTCTACCATTAATAATGGCTGGATCCGGATCATATATACCTGCTTCATGGGTATTTGGAATAGATCTAATCAAAGTATCAGTCCATTCAAAGTGATGACCATCAGCTGAAATAAGTCTCTCAATAGTTCCACCAAGTGACATAAAATCTGTCTGTACAAACATATTAAATAGCTTGGTTTTAGGGTTGTATACCACAGCAGGCGCTGCTACTTGGTCTTTATCAAGTCCTTCAAGATGGGCAAATTCCTCTACTTTCCACTGACCATCCAAGCTAGTGGCTGTTGCATGCAAGATATTCCAAATCTCTGTGGTGGTGGAGCCAGCAGAACCGTATAAATGCCAAAGGCTACCATCCCAAACTGGGCAAGGATCTTTTAGATCTCTATAGGGGGCTGTGTCAAAAAGGGGTTTATCAGATATTTTCATAGGACTTTTTGTAGTATTCAAACAATCAAATTTGCTTTCATTTTTTAGCTTAGTAGATATTGTTGATATGTCAATGTTGCTTATAATTTACTGGTTTAATCCGCTTAATAAAGGCTTAAGGTTAATATTCTTGACATGATCTATAATATCCTATATCCTAGAGTATAGGGTAATAATAAAATTTATAAAACTGTATGACTAATTACGGAACACAGCTAACTAAAAAGAAAAGTATAAAACTAATAAAATCAGCTTCCACAACACTCAATAAAGTGCTTACGATGATTGATCAGGATAAATATTGCCCCGATATACTTCAACAAATTGAGAGTGTAAATGGGTTATTGAAATCAATAAAAAAAGAATTACTTGCAGGCCATTTAAATCACTGCTTAGAATCAAAATTAGAAGAAAACAAAACCAAAACAATAGATGAACTACTAAAAATTTATAATTTATCAAATTAAAAAATATGACTCATACTTATAATATTAAAGGGATGAACAAAGAGTGCTGCCAAGAAAAGATCGAGAAAGCCTTAAATAGTCTACCAGCAATCAAAAATATTGAGATTGATTTTGTAAATAAAACAGCCATTGTTGAAATGACTAAACATATTAGCTTACATACTATCAACAAAGCACTAAAAAAAGCTGGAGATTACTCATTTAGCGGTGAAAAAATGATCATGGATTCTCATACTAATGACCATTTGGATACTAGCATGGATTCTTTAGAAGTTACCAGCTGGAAAGATTATATCCCGCTTATGGTGATTTTGAGCTACATATTTGGAGGAAGTTTTCTACTAACTTATTTATTGGATTCGTCCATACAATTTTTCTCCTTTTCTTTCAACTGGATGTTATTTATGAATATGCTGATGGGACTATGGTTTGTTTTCTTCTCCTTATTTAAAATGTTGGATGTGAAAGGTTTTGCCGAGGGGTATTCTACCTATGATATAGTAGCAGGTAAATGGTATGGATGGGGGCTTATTTATCCTTTTGTAGAGCTTGCTCTAGGTATTGCATATCTGAGTGGATTTCAAATCTTTTATACAAGCCTGATCACCTTTGTAGTTTTATCTGTAGCCTCTATTGGGGTAATTTTAAATATCTTAGAAGGACGTAAATTTCAATGTGCTTGTCTTGGAACAATACTCAAGGTGCCACTGACTAAAATTAGTTTAATCGAAGATTTGGCTATGGCCGGAATGGCTTTAATTATGATGTATATGATCCTATAATAATTTTTTCAAACTAATATATTTCAAACTCAATTATTTTTTTATGACTAAACAAACTAAAACTATTTTCATTATTACTTCTTTAGTAATTGTAGTAGTGACTTCAATCGTCTTTACAATTGCTTATGAAAACTCAAAAGCAAATAATAACTCAAGTACTAATCAATCTATGGTAAAACCCTCTGGGATGACTATGCATGGTGACTTAAAAAATGAGAGCCATGGTCATGGGAAAATGAATATGTCAGAGATGGTAAAAGATGATAAGAGCTTTATCGAAAATATGATTCCTCACCATCAAGAAGCTGTGGATACTTCAAAAATAATTCTATCAAAATCTGAAAATGATGATCTCAAATCTTTTGCTCAAAAAGTAATAACAGATCAAGAAAGAGAGGTCGAACTAATGAAAAAATGGCATAAGCAGTGGTACGTAGTTGATTTTACAGATAATAGTAATTACTCACCGATGATGGGGGATCTTGACAAACTAAATGGAGATGAACTAGATAAAGCTTATATTAAAGGAATGATTGAGCATCATATGGGGGCAATAATGATGGCAAAAAGCATTCAGCCTCTGACTCAAAAAGAAGAAATAAAGGATTTAGCAAGTGATATAATTAATTCTCAAGAAAATGAAATAAATACCCTTAACAATTGGTTAATGAGTAGATTTGATGACCATAGTATGATGCTTAGGTACTAAGCTTTGAGTTTTAAAATTAATACTTTATTTGTAGGGAATTCATTGAGTCAGGCTATTTTGTTTCGCTTAAGTTTAGCCTGGAATAAATCCAGTCTGTTCTAGCTAGCACTTCGTACCTGCCTTGGATCGGAGCAAGTCCGATCTGTTCTAGCTAATGCTTACGCATTGCCTTTCTCTCATTCGCCGTGAGGGTACGACCAAATTCTGACCCGATCAAGAACACCCTTTCAAATTAATTCTTAATTTGTAGGGAACCCGTTAAGTCGGGCCGCCATTCGGTCGGTTTGTTTCAAACCTGGCACCCTAGCTCGCCGCATGGCCTTGACAAAATAACACTTAACATTTTAAGGATTAACATGTCAAGTAATATTCCTATTCATAAGACTGCTTCTATGCTGCATATGCTAGTGCACATTATGGATAAAGAAGTGGATAAATCTTTGACTAATGATTTGGGGATTAGCTTTGCTCAGTTTTTTATATTGGCTCACATCCATGACTGCGATAAAAGCCTTTCTAATCAGGTAGGTTTGGCAAAAATAATGGAAATAACCCAAGCTGCCATCAGTCGTCATATTAAAATAATGATGGAAAAAGACTGGGTAAATACTATTATTAATCCAACAAATCGAAGAGAAAATATCTTGCAACTTACAGAAAAAGGGGAGCAAATATATAAGGACTCATTGGATCATGTTAATAGCATGTGTGATGATTTGTTCACAAATATTACCTCTGATGAGCAAAAATTACTCCAAGCAATTCTTGAAAAATTACTAAATAAATTTAATTATGATTTTTAACCAGCAGCCAGTTCAAACTGAGGGAGAGGGCTTCAACTATAATATTACCAAGTTTTTTATTAATCGAACTAGGCTCACTTCACTAGCCTTTTTGTTAATAGCTGTGGTAGGTCTTGTCTCCATTTTCTTTAATCAATTAAGTGGGTTTCCAAATATTGAGATCAAGTTAGCCTTGGTTCAAACTCAATACCCTGGAGCATCAAGTACAAAAGTTTTGGATGAAGTAACTAAACCTATAGAGCAAAACATCAAAGATATCGATGGTGTAAAGGCTTTTAGCTCAACCAGCACTGGCTCTTTTTCAAACATCGTAGTCAGTATTGATGAAAACTCCGATACGGCAGAAGTAAGGGGGAAAATCCAAGCTGCTCTGGATGGTATTTCTTTTCCAGAAAATGTAGAATCCAAGGTAGTTGTGCCATCTACTGGTAATGCTGATTTCATTTACAACATTGTAGCAACAGACCCTCAAAGTTTGTATGAAACTCAAGCTAAATTTGTTTCAGAGTTAGAAAACTTAGCTGGGAGCGGGGAGATTAGCCCATTAACAAGTTTTAATAATAGATTATTAATTATCCCTAATACAGATGAGTTAACACAAAATGGATTAACTACTGCTAGCTTAGAAACAGCTATTGAAAATCTAAATAATTCCATTCCAGTTGGTTTTAATACAGAAATTGACGGTTTAACTCAAAATATAATCGTTCAATATAACAACCAACAAGAAGCTATTGAAGCTTTGGAAAACTTGATTATCCCACTTCCCCAAATCCCAACCCAAACTCAGCCAAGTACTTTGCCACAAGCAACCAATACCCAGCGAAGACCACTTATTCAAACTCAAACTCAGGATACGCAAAATTTTGTAAGACTAAATGAAGTAGCCAGTATTGAGACAAATTATTTCTTTAATGAAAATGGAAGAGAAGCAAGCACTTTTAGTTTTTTTGCTTACCCAGGGTTAGACTTTGCTGGTACTGAAACTGTCACTATACAAGTCAAAACTGCAAGTGGGACAAATCTCAATCAGTATCAAGATGAAGTAGCTAAAATTGCAGCTGAGTTGGAAAATACTGACTATAGAAATAATTTCGAATTAGATGGTTTTGAATTTAACCAAGATAGGGTTTTGATCGCTCAATCTTTTTCAAGTGCTCAGGAAAATGACAGACAAGTAAATCAAGTAATTGGGGGACTGATTGGAAGTAGAATCTCAACTGAGTGGTGGGGATATGCTGGGTTTTTACTTGGAGCACTGCAGCTGGTGTTTTTGGTAATGCTTGTTTTTGTGTCTTGGAGATCAGCACTTGTTGCAACTATTGCTATGCCGATGTCGATTGTTTTTTCCACCATTTATATCCTAGCTATCGGTGAGCAACTCAACTTCTTGGTATTATTCTCCCTAGTCCTTGTAATAGGGCTAGTAGTAGATCCAACTTTAGTCGTTCTGGAGTCAATCCAGAGAAAATTAGATAGCGGATTCAAGGGTAAAACTGCGGCTTTAGAAGCTATCAAAGACATTGGCGATGGGTTGTTTTCATCAACTCTTACAAACGTGATTGTATTTATACCTTTTGCTATTATTAGCGGGTTTATTGGACAAATTTTTGCCTTTATTCCAGCCACTGTAATCCCTGCAATTATCGGTTCCTATATTGTAGCGCTGGTCTTTTTATCATGGCTTGGAAGTTTGTTTTTAAGACCCAATCCAAAGGCCAAATTGGATGAAGAAGCTAATCTGTGGGCTGTTGCAAGATGGCTGATAGGTCTTAATAATTTCATACTCAATACCCCAAGACTTGTGAGATTAATATTTATCTTTGTAATGCTTGCTGTACCATTAAGTGTAGCGGGGTATCTGTTTACTACGGAACAAGTCACCTCAGTTCAATTTGCCAGAGAACAAAACTCAAACATTGTTCAGCTTAGTCTGACTTACTCACCTACAGCGACTATGCAACAAAGAAGAGAGGCGACTATAAATGCTTTAGAATATATTAACAATCAAGAAGGGGTGCAAGATATTAGTCCATTTCCAACCCAAGGTGGTGGAGACGTAGATTTCTATATAAATTTGCTCCCAAAATCAGATAGAGGTGGAAATAGCGATATTAATACCCTTGAATTAGTTTCTAATTGGAATAGAGATCTTAGAGTAGAATTTGAAGATAGCAGCAGCGGACTGCTTGATATTAATGCCAGTGCTATTTCAGCAGGTCCACCAACAGCTAGTTATCAAGTCACAGTAGCTATGACAGAAGATGATCCTGACACTTTGCAATTGGCTTCAATTGAAGTAGCAAAGACCCTACAAAATATTTGTAAAACTGGATCTGTCATTACTATCGATGAGACTTGTAATGGAGGGAGTAGAATTGTAACCAAAGTCGATGATGGTTATACAGATAAGTCTGGAAGCGTAGTTGAGATAAACCTTGATAGGCAAAGACTAATTGAGCAAAGTTTGCTTGCCTCAACTCTTAATCCAAGCAATGGAAGTATCGACCCTGTCTTTTTAGTAAGCCAGCAAATAAGTGGAAGCACCAATGAATTCAGCTCAGAAATCACCTCAATCAATATCGATGACACTTCCACCCCTGTCTTTATCAGGCAGTTAGAATCAAATCAATTAACCACTCAAGATTTGTTAGATACAGATATTTTGAACCCAGCTAATCCTACTTCACCTAGTCAGCTTTCAGACATTGCTAATGTCAATCAGACAGCCTCCAAAGCTTTGATCCAGCGACTTGATGGCCAAACTGTAAATCAAGTACAAGCAAGGTTAGTTTCGGAGTATGAAGCCAATCCTCAAATTGCAGGGCAAGTCACAGCTGCAGTAGTTGATTATTATGCTCAAAATGATAGCTCTAGATCTCGAGATTTAGGCCTTAGTCAGGATTCTGTTATCCAATATGCTGAAGGTGATACTGCCTCAATCGGTAGATCCTTTACCGAACTTGGAATTGCTTTGGTGCTGGCAATCTTCCTTATTTACGCAGTCTTAGTTATCTTTTTCAACTCCTTTACCATGCCATTTGCAATCCTGTTTACAATCCCACTTACCTTTATCGGGGTCTTCCCAGCAGTAGCATTTTTAGCTGGAGGTGAGTTTGGCTTTTTAGAAATCCTTGGAATTATTATTCTAACAGGGCTTGTTGTAAATGTAGCTATCTATCTAATCGATGCGGGAAATCAAAAAATAAAAGAAGGCTGGGAAGAGAGGCAGGCAATTGCTTATGCTACAGGACTACGCATGAGAGCAGTATTTCTAACAACTGTCACAGCTGTAGTAAGTCTAGCTCCACTTGCAATTACTAGTCCATTTTATAGATCTATTGCTGTAACCATTATCTTCGGTCTCATCTCATCAGGGTTAGTTTCTCTTATCACAACACCAACTCTGTTTATCTTCTTTAGATGGTCCTCTCGCAACTACCACGTAAGCACATGGTACAACAAAATCCTAGCCATTCCACTATTTCCAATCTACTGGATCTACTGGGGCATTAGAGATTCGTTTATTGAGGGGAGGGTGATGTGGTAAACTGATCAAAAGGTAACCTTCATTATGAGTAAAACGACTAAAGAACCAATATTCAACCCTAATAAAATATTAAATCAATTAAATTCTTATAATCAATTAATACTTATAAGACTTGTATTCAAGGTACTTACTCAAAAATCTATTTGGCTGGTAATCTCCAAATATATTAGGTGCAGGTGGAGTTTTCTTGTAAAAAAAGATCTTTTTATTTTTGAAAAAATCAAGCATCTGATTAAAGTATCAACTAAGCTTAGCAGCAGCGAATTTGCAATTTTGTTTGGTTTAGATCCTTCATTTGATCCGTTTAGTAAAACCAGACTCAAACAGATCTTAGATGAAGTAGGCTTCCAAAAGAGAAAGATTCTCTGCCAGGTAGTAATGTTAGAAAAATTAAAATTCAAAGACCTTGCAATCGACTCCAATCTATTAGATAGCAGTGAAAATAAATTGGTTATCAAACCTGTAGAAATCTCAGGCAGAAGCGTGGGGGTAAGATTTGTCGATTATATAAATTTAGATACTCAAAAGTTACAAGAAAGAGTGGTCTCTGCTATACTTGATATTGCATCTAAAACCCCAACTAAAGGCGTAATTATACAACCCTTTATACCATCTACAGGAGAGATTCGTTTTTTAATTTCAAAGATGATACCTATTGTTTTTTAGAAAAAAAATTACCAAAAGGTTATTTTGACTATAATGATGAGGCTGCAAAATGGGTATATGCTCGAGAAGAAACTGAGCAAATCAAATCCTTAGCTTTAGAAATTAAAAAAATAAAAGACAAATTTTTCTCGGACCTATTTATGTTATCCCTAGATTATTTAGTAGCTACAGATGAAAGTAAAATCCTCGAAATAAATCCAAATCCTGATATAAAATAAGGCTTTAATTCTTATTTCACTTTTACTTTAAATAACATCGTTGAATCGAATAGATAAATCATTTTTATTCTAGTTGTCATCCCTTTTGTTTGGAAGGTGAGGGCCATTAAAAAATGATTCAATTGGTACTCTGCCTAGCTTGTTTTCAATATAAAAAATTTTTTGTAACTTTTCATAAAAAGTGTTATACCCTTCTCTTTTTCTAGTAGCGTATAAAGTTTTGAAGGTTGTTGGGCCTATGCCGTGATCAATTAATTTTTTTTGACGATACGTTTCACTGTATCTATTATCAGCATAACCTAGTGCCTCCAGCATAAACCTTGAAAGCTGTTTTCTTTTATCGTTATCATTTAATTCACTCTGTTTTTCAATACTTATAAATGTTTTTTTGAGATCTCTAATATTAATTTTTAATGCTAGTAAAACTGGTACTATGCTAAGCCATGCAGGCACAAAATATTCTTGAGTATCTTTGCGCTTTGATTTAGCAAATGAAAAGTTATGCTCTTTAGCAAAAACCGAAACATTGCTGTAACCTAAAGAGTTTACCTTAGCAATAAATCTTGATCGGTCAAATTCAAAGACACTTACAGGAAATATTTTCTCTAATTTATATTTTTTTGTTATTATTTTTACAATTTTTTGTTTTTCAGCAATTATTTCTTCAAGTTTATTCATGTACCCTTGCGAATCTGCGTGTATAGTCCTGCGTAAAATATCTAAATCAGAATTATCTTTACTTTTATTAGGTTTGATAACTGTAATCATTGTCTCTCTAAAACCGTTAAGAGCAACATTTATTGCTGTAATAAATGATAATGCTTCAAAATATGATATTTCATCTTCTCGGTGTCGTGCAAGTTTCTCTAAATCAATTTCAGTCACAATTTAACTAATCACAATATCCTTTTTCTTTCCAGCAATATTGATGACGATAAGTTCAACATAACAAATTATAATTTGATTAATCACCCTGCTGCATTTCCCAAAAAATACCTTTCAATAACCTCGTTTTCTCCCAACATGTCCTCTATCTCAAAAACTTTTTCTAATCTATCATAAGCAGTAGGTCTATTATCCACTTTTGCAAATGATTTTAGACCATAAAACATATTATACGGTATCCCATATTCTGCGAGATTATTTTGATTATAGGGGGTGTTTTGTTTGTATAATTCCAATTTCAAGTCATCTATAAAATATTGAGAAATTGCCATTCTCTTACAAGTATCTGACAATGTGGAATCGTAAACGTCATTAAATTTTTGCTTTAATCTTCTTATATCAATACCTAATGACAATAAAACTGGTATAATATTTATCCAATTTGGTACATTTCTTTGACTCTCTCTTTTTATGCCCGGCCTAGTTACTTTGAAGATCTTATATTCTTTAATAAAACGGCTAGGATCTGGTATTTCAATCGTTATTTTTGCTCGAAAGCTAGCTTCATCAAAGCGAAAATGATCAATACAAATTAACTCTCGAATTCTATGTTTGTACGCGAAATCCTCAATCATAGCATGGTTTGTTGCCATTATATTTACAATATCTAAATCAAATAATTGCAATCCTTTCCTTAAATCATTTAATCTCTGATTAGTCTCATAGCTGTTATTATGATTTTGTTTAGTTGAACTTAGTATTTGATACTCTTTCCATTTACCATACAGATAACTCAAACTAGTTAATATTCCTTGTGACACTGAATATTGAACATAGTCTTCCAAATTACTAGAAAGACTTTCTTGGTCTAGCAAATTTTGCACCTACTTAGGAAATCATTTTTATCTACTAATTTCAATTTTTATATATGACTACAACTATAAGAAACTAAACCAAGGCTCTGAAAATATTATACCCAAGATATAGTAAATACAAAAGGATCAAAGCGTAACCAGACTTTTTACCTACCTTAAAATTATTAACAACCAGAAGGAAAACAATTGCTACAACCGTTATAAACAATAGGATAATGGAGGTATCAAAATTGTTAGTATTAACAGGAATATTTTCTCCGGTATTTGAAATAATTAAGACCCATGGAAGACCCAGGCAAATGAAGATGTTAAAAATGTTACTACCTGCTGCATTACTAACAGCCATGTCACCTCTTCCTTGTTTGGCTACTATCATTGAAGACAATAGATCTGGTATGCTAGTTCCTGCGGCCAGAATAGTGAGACCGATGATAACTTGAGGTATCTGTAAAATCGTGGCAAGACCAATGGCACTTTCCACCATGGCCCAGCTCAACAGTCCAATCCAAGCCAGTGATAATATAAAACTTAGCCAGTAAAGGTGGGGGTTTTTGGATAAATTTGGAAAAACAAAGTCAAAGAAACCATCGATCGAGCTTACTATACCTCCAAAAAATCTATTTTTCTCATTAACTTTACCAGTACTAACACTCTGGCTAGAGATCTCATCTAGGATATCTTCAGTCTCAGACGGGTATTTTCTACTCCACCAAACTAGCAGTAAGATATATCCAACGTAAGAGGCTACAAACAACCATGCCTCGCTAAGGTTGATACTTCCATCGCGCATGGTGATATATAAAACAATAATACTATAACAATAAAATCCCAAATCCCGAATCACAGGTCTCCATTTTAATGCAGCTTTAGTCACAATAGCTGAAGCTCCAATGATAACCAAAATATTAAAGACAGCTGAGCCTAAAATAGTACCTGAGCCAATGTCACTTGAGCCAATGTAGATGGCAATTATAGAAGTAAATAGCTCTGGGGCAGAAGATCCAACGGCCATCAAAGTTGCCCCTGTTACATCATCAGGAAGCTTTAGTTTCTTTCCGATAATATCCAAACTTTTGACGAAATACTCCTCACAAATCTCGGCCAACAAATAAAAAATACCTAGCAAAACCAAGACATAGACTAAAGCCATTAACATATTATTTCAGCTTTGTAGACAAGTAAGGTTTAGGCAAGTTGAGGGGTATGAGTAGAGAAGCTGTGTTGACAAAAAGCAACTTAGTTGCGATTTATTATAGTAATGTCTTCCGAAGCTTCAAAACAATTACCAGTAACTGTGATCTCAGGATTTCTTGGAAGTGGAAAAACTACCCTACTCAAACATATCCTTGAAAACAGACAAGGACTCAAAGTTGCCTTAATCGTCAATGACATGGCAAGTATCAATATTGATGCTGATCTTATCAAAAACTCAGGCTCTAGCTTATCTCAAGGGATAGAAAAAATGGTCGAGATGACTAATGGCTGTATCTGCTGCACCCTACGCGAGGACTTACTTATCGAAATTGAAAAACTAGCCAAAGCAGACAAATATGATTATCTAGTAATTGAAAGTAGTGGGATCAGCGAACCCCTACCTGTGACTCAGACTTTTAGTTTTGAAGACGAAAATGGTCAGAGCCTCAGTCAATTTGCCCGCCTAGATACCATGGTGACAGTAGTTGATAGTTCCAGCTTTTTAAGTACTTACAGCCAAGGTAAAAGCCTAAAAGAAGTAGGGCAAGAATTAGATGCAAACGATACCAGAACACTATCCCATTTACTGACCGATCAAGTCGAATTTAGCGATGTGATCTTATTAAATAAAACCGATCTAATTAATGAAACTACTGAGCAGGCATTGATCAAACTAGTACAAAAACTAAACCCGAGTGCTAAGATTATCCCGACTCAACAAAGTAAAGTTGATCTTAAAGAAATATTAAACACTGGACTATTTGATCTAGATAAAGCAATGGCAAGTAGCGGCTGGATCCAAGAGTTACTAAACGATCATAAACCAGAAACCGAAGAGTATGGAATTGGAAGTTTTGTTTATAGAGCTAGGCAACCATTTAAGCTAAAGAAATTGCAAGAATTTTTTACAAGTGGAGCCAAATTGCCTGGAGTGATCAGAGCCAAAGGGTTTTATTGGATTGACTCAGACAATGATTATCTATATGAATACTCCCAAGCAGGAGCAAACGTTTATTTTGGCGAAAAAGTAGGCATGTGGTGGGATGCAGCCCCTCAAGAATACTGGCCATCTGATCAAGAGCATATAGACAGAATCGAAGACCTTTTTCAAGGTGAAAGTGGGGATAGAAGACAAGAAATCGTTTTTATAGGGGTAGATATGGAAAGAGAGGAAATTATTAAAAATTTAAATAGTTGTTTGGTAGTAAATCTTGATCACAGTGAGGTCATTAATAAAGAGATCTTGCCTACTTTGATGCAGGCTGCTGGTAAAGGTGGGGTTTTAGAAAATAAGAAATAATTTTATGACTTATGATTCACTAAATGCTGGTTTTAACTTGTTTGATTCTGTTATTAAAGATAAGATTTCGTTAACACTAGAACAGAGGAAAATATTAGAGATTTTTGAAAGACCAGAAGAAAATGTCAGAATTCATGTATTTACAGATCCAAATCAATGT
>JBBSJV010000006.1:0-28152 GCA_038256935.1 Patescibacteria group bacterium | reverse complement strand
TTAAGCGTGCTGGATGCGGATGCGATGGCCCTGATAGAGCGTTCGGACACGCTATTCATTGCCACGCAGGCGCCCGCCGCCAGCGACCCCGATGTGCAGACCGGTCGTGGTGCCGATGTGTCACATCGCGGTGGCAGGCCCGGTTTCGTCAAGATCGAGGACGAGCGGACGTTCCTGGTGCCAGACTTCACTGGCAACTTCTTTTTCATGACCTTGGGGAACTTGCAGCTGATCGCAGAGCATCGACGCCAAGTCAAGCAGCTGAGCTGGTTAGTCTTAGTAGAGACGAGGTAATTAGTAACATCGAAAGTTACGGGCATATCCTACAATCCTATTTTCAAAACCGTAAAAATGCTTATCTTGCTCCAACTGGGCAGCTCTGGCTTAAATCTCTTGGAGTCCTTAATAATAGACTCAGAAATGCTCAAAACCTGTGTAGGCAAACTGATAGCTTAGTCTTTACGCTTATTCACAACACAAAACAAGAGACTGAGAAATCCTGGCAAAGTATCCATAACCGCAGTCAACAAAGTATTCAAAATACAAGATTTAATCTACCAAATCTAGAAAAATTCAAATCCGATTTATCTCATCAATTCCAAGTGATCACCCAACAATCTGAGTGGAGCTACAGTAAGTCTACAACAATATTGCAAGATCGAATCAAGCACAGTTTAATTTCTTCACGCCAACTCTGGAGCAGTATCCAGATCAGCGACCCCAAGACAGTATTGGAGAGAGGTTATGCTATGGTTTTTCAAGATGATAAAATTGTGGAAACAAAATCTAATTTAAAAACTAATAAGACTTTTAAAATTGTCTTTAAAGATGGTGATCAAGAAATCTCCTAAATTAAACTTGGGCAGTGCATAATGTCTTTGACACAGGCAATTTTGTTTGTTAATATTAGAAGATAAAAGTTATTTTATCACATATATGAAAACTATTTATCCTAATTTGGTAAGATTTTTTTTTGGGCATTTTCATTCTTGTACTTGCAATATCAAGCACTTTTTCAAGTAATATAAGTTTGCTTGCTCAAACACCTACCACTAACTATATTGAAAGATCGCCAGACTATACTTGGAGACAAGTCAATCTAAACGGGATGGGCTGGGTTACAGGAATGGTAATTCACCCCACTCAGAAAGATCTTGTTTATATACGAACAGATGTTGGAGGCGTCAAAAAATACAACCCTGAGTTGAATAAATGGGTGCAGCTTTTAAATGGTTATGGCCTTGGCTATAGTAGACCAGTGCTACCAAGCATGACAATTGAAAGCATTGCTTTGAGCAGACAAAATGTAAATGATATCTTTATTTCAATCGGGAGTGATAGCGCTGACGTGCAAGCAAAAGGGCAAATCTACAAATCTGGAGATCAAGGTAAAACTTGGAACGCTTTAAATTTGAAAAAAGCTAATGGTCAAAATGTAAGTATTGATGGAAATGGCGAGTATAGATTTACTGGGGAAAGATTACAAGTACACCCAACAAATCCAAATATTATATTTTATGGTAGTAAAAAAGATGGGCTATTTCGATCTACAAGCGGAGGTCAAAACTGGCAAGTCGTACTGCAAGATCAAGGCCAAAATGGCTACGTGGGTTTTAACTCTGTAGCCATCGACCCAACTGATCCAAACCAAATCTATGCTAGTTTTTATCAAAAAGGGATTTTCAAATCCACAAACGGGGGTAATAACTGGGCAAAGGTAAATGAAGTTCCAAACTATACAATCCAACAAAATGAATTTGATAGTCAGGGAAATTACATTGCAACCATGCTAGATAATAACACAGGAGGATCGGCTTCTGGAGCGTTATTTCGATTCAACAAATCTAGTAGCAGTTGGCAAAACATTTCTCCCACAACCTATAATTATAGCGGGGATGGTATCCGCTCCCTCGGCGTCAACCCAACAGATCCAAACCATATTATAGTTTACTCAAGGAATAGACAAATTTTTGGTAATCGCAATAACATCCACACCACAAGAGATGGTGGAATTACTTGGACCCACCAAGAAGTAAGTTATAGCGCTCCTAATTATTGGTTAGGCCTTGGCCAGCAAGAAGAGGATTTTGCAACTACTGATTTTATTTTTGACCCACATTATCCAAACAGTGTTTATTATATTAATGGCTACGGAGTATACAAAACTGAAAATATCAACGAGCAAAGAACTCAATGGAATGCTTTGATGAATGGACTGGAAGAGCTAGTTGTAAACAGTGTTGTCAGTCACCCTTCTGGCAAGTTACTAGTCACTGGTTGGGATATGCATGGATTTGTAGTAGATAACGCCTTTGTAGCTCCACAAAATAAATTGGAACCAAATACCTTTGGAAGGCTTACAAGTATAGCTTATAGTCAAAACAACCCTGAATATATTTATTATGCTGGCAGTCCTCAGTTTTCTCATACTCAATTGACCAAAAGATCAATTGATGGAGGACAAACTTGGTCTAACTTAGCCAATCTACCAGAGGTGGGATACAGTGAAGGAAAGATCGCTGTAAGTAATAATAACCCAAATAAATTAGTCTATTTACCAACTAACAACCCATTTTACCCATTCTATTCCAAAGCCTTTTATTCCAATGATGGAGGCAGCAGCTGGGTGGCAAGTAATGGTGATCTAACTGGTGAGTTCCTAGGAAACGGAAATTACGCAACTACTAGTTTAGTTGCTGACGGTAGCGATGAAGACACGTTTTATGCTTTTGATTGTAGGGCTGAAAATGGATGGAGATTTACTGTTTATCGCACCGAAGATGGAGGGGCAAATTGGAGTGAGGTTTATGGTGGAGGTAATTCGGTATACAAAAATCAAGGCGAGCCTAGGATCAATTGTGATAACGTTGGATCAATGGTTGCTGAAAATGGCAAAACTGGCACACTATGGCTTAGCGCCGACAACGGAAGACTAGCTCTAGAATTTTCTAATGATAACCTAGATCAAAAATTATTCAAATCCACAGACCGTGGAGAAAGCTGGCAAGCAGTTTCAAATGTCCAATCAGCAGCATTAATAAGCCTTGGAAAAGCTGTAGAAGGTCAGTCAAATCCAACCATGTACATGTATGGGATCATTGATGGTAAAGAAGGTATTTTTAGATCTAGCGATGTAACAAGGCTTAGTGATTCCACTCAAGCCACATGGGAAAAAGTCTTGGCTGATAATATTGGCTGGGGAAATACAGTGACTTCTATTGCGGCTGATCAAAACAATTTTGGCAGAGTTTTTGTTGGTTTAGCTGGTCAAGGAGTGATGATGGGAGACCTGACTCAGAGCTACGAGCTTGATAGCGATAGTGACGGGATTCCAGATATCATTGAAAAGGGTTTAGATATAAATAACCCAATTGATACTGATGGAGATGGGGTTCCTGATTATCTTGATCTTGATTCGGATAATGATGGTATTGCTGATAGTGTTGAAAAAGGATTAGGCTGCCAAAGTAAAACTAATTGCTACCCGACTCACTACGATGGAGATACAGTTCCTGATTATTTAGATACTGATAGTGACGCAGATGGAGTCTATGACGTGATAGAAGGCTGGGATAGTGAGAAAAATGGAACCAATTATTTAGCTCTAGTGGATACAAATGTTTCTACAATACAAAATTTTAGAGATACTAACGGTAATGGTTTAGACGATCGTATCCAAGAGTGGGGCTGTAATAAAAATAGAACCAATTTGTCCTGTATGGCAGTAGATACTACTCCTAGCCTACAAGATACCAACAAAAATGGTATTCCTGATTACCGAGATAGCGATGACGATGGAGATGGCTTGAGTACTAGAAATGAGATTGAAGGTGGTAATCATAAAAAGGACACAAGCGGCAATGGAACACCTGATTACTTGGATCCTACAAATGGAGATCAATTATTAGCTCAAAGTGTTATCAGACAAACCTTGGGACCAGTTGGATTGATTATAATCACCGCAAGCGGCATTGATTAATCTAAAAACTTCACAGCCTGATCAATCCACTGACTCTGCATGCTAGGCCTTTCTAGATCGTGGTCTCCGTTTATCACAATTACCTGTCTTCCAATGTTATATTTAAGGCTAGCTAGTGGCACTGCTTGATCATTATCTCCATGAATATGTAAAACCCTTTCCTTGAACTGAGATAATTGTTCTGTGTAATCAACTTCTTTACCACTTAGAAAGTAACCTGAATTGATACAATTACTTTTTAGTTCTTTACCTTCTCTTTTGCAATCCATTTCAAATTTTTCATCATCCAGATATTCTTTATAATTACCCCAAGTGATAGTAAGGCTGGGGTCTTGTTTTTTCATCTGAGAAATCACAAACCAGTATCTTAACAAATCCTTTTGATTTGTTGCTGGTGCAATTAAGATAACTTTATCAATATTTTCAGGGTGTTTATTTATGTACAGCGAAAGAGGACAAGCCGCTAGACTATGAGCAACTATTGAAACGTGCTTAAGGCCAGTTCTTTCTATCAAATATTCGATAGCTGACTCTAGATCACGTAATAGTGACTGGACTGTAGTATTTTCAAATTCGCCCTCGCTTAGGCCACTCCCACTAAAATCAAATCTAAAACTTGCAAAGTTATCTGGCAATCCTCTAATTAGTTTTACAAATTTAACTTCGGTAATTGAAGTCCTTTCAAATCCATGCAAGCAAATCAAGCCTTTTTCAGGATTTACTCCCATTTCTAAAATACCAGAAAGCTTAAAACCATTTTTTGATTCAAACTCTACTAATTCTTTGGTCATAAATCAGTCTTGAAAACTGCAAGATAAATGGCAAATAACAATAACCTTACTTCGTATAATTATTAAGGTGTTTTTCAACTTCAGCCTGTGCCTCCTCTTTTCCAAAGACTCCTTCTACAGTACTTACTTTGTTTTGAAGTCTCTTATAGTTTGAGAAAAAGTCTGTCATCTCTAGTACTTTATGAGCAGGGAGCTGTGATACGTCTGTAATGTCTTTAAATCTAGGGTCATCAACTGGGACTCCAATGATACAATTATCCACATCTCCACCATCGATCTTTTTGATGATTCCAATTGCTCTACATCTGACAACTGTAAGTGGTGGTACTGGATTGGTAAGAAGAACTGCAACGTCAAGTGCGTCTCCATCTTCAGCCTTAGTAGATGTAATCATACCATAGTTGAAAGGGTAAAACTCTGATGAATAAAGTACTCTATCCAAAAACAAAGCCCCAGTCTCAGGATCCAATTCATACTTGTTTTGGCTTCCGTAAGGGATTTCGATAACCACATTAAATTCATACACTGTCCCTGAAGGTAAAAAATACAAATTTTGAGTAACTGACATAATATTTTATTTATTACTATTAATAAAGGATTGTAGGTGTTTTTTGTCAATAACTTAAAGTAACTAAATCAAAAGTATATAAAGACTACAAACAAACATCACAATCGTAATTGGCTGCCAAAGACTAAACCTAGCTGGAAAAGGAATGTTAAAAGTAAAAGTGATAGATACAACACCGAAATTATAAAGACGATCACCTGAATTTTATTTAATTCAAAACAACTATTTCTTGACCTTTGGTAGGCATTTCTTGTAAGAGAGGAACTGCTTGAGAGATTAATTCTTTGACTCCATCAGTTTTTAGTGAAGCCTCATGATCTTCTTTGGAATCCCAAATCTCTGTTATGTAAACTGTTTCATCACTCTCGCCGCTATGACCTATTGTATAAAGCTGGCAACCCTTTGCTTTAGACAACATCAACTCTGATGCTTGCAACATTATTTCAGTTAATTCAGTTAAATGACCTGATTTAGCAAATAACTTTCCGTTGAGTAAATATTTAGACATAGAATGCACTAACTATTGAAAATGATTCTTAATAAGTCAATTTTCAAAGCCTTGACATTTTGTCTAAACCTTTATACAATATATCTAAACCTTTAGGTATTATGACTTTTATTACATCGACTGAACTTCGAGCCAATCTTGCTGAAATTGTTGATAAAGTAGACTCTGGAGAGGAGGTGATCATGGTTTTTGGTAAGGGAAAAGGAGCCAAGAAAATTAGGCTTAGCTCTGATAAAAATTGCAAAAACAATCCTAAAACTAGATTCGATGACTTTTTAAATGATCCTAGGTATAAAAACTTAAAAATAAGTAAAGAATTAAGAGAGCATCCTAATCTGAAAGAGTATTATAAAGAAAATTATTATAAAGATAAATTTGGCTCAAATGAAAAATAAGTTATTTGTCGATGCTAGTTGTCTGCTTGAAATCCTTCTAACTAGAGATAAAGCTGAGTTGGTCTTGGAAATTTTTAAATCCTACCAAAACCTTTATATTTCTCCGATTTCGGTTCATCTTGTGTACTATTTTGCAGAAAAAAAAGATTATGATGGAGATCTGTTGATGGGGTTTTTAAATAAATTTACAGTAGCTGATTTTGATGCAACTACATCATATACCGCCCAAGACATCTACAACGGCAAAGACATGGAAGATTGCCTGCAAGTTGCCACTGCAATGACCAATAATATCAAAACTATTTTGACTTTGGATAATGGAATGAAAAGGTTTAAGCCATATGTAGAAGTGGTGATTGTTTAGTACTCAGTGATTATGTAATCCGCTTTTAAAAAATATAACACGGGGAGTTGCTAAAACAAACATGAGCAGCCTCCAATTAGTTATTCATTGATATCTTAAAAAAAACATGATACAATTATTTCATGGATAACCCAAGCGAACATGAAAGAACTAATGCATTTCAAGTAGAGCTTGCCAACCATCTGGTGCGTAGCCATTTGACTGAAGAGGCCAAGTTTGAATCTGAAGCCTTTGTGGAAAATATAGTTGAGCTGTATTTGGATATCTTATTAATATCATTTAGAAATGGTCTTGAAATTATTAGTTTTGAAAATGTAGCTGAAACTATGGCGGTAAGATTTAAAGAAAATATTAGACATGGAGTTTCAGAGGCTTTAATTTCTGAGTTGAATTTTTTTGATTACATGACATATATGACAAAAAAGAGTCTCAAAATATTGAGGCAAACATACAGACAAATATATTTTCAACCTCTTTAGTCATGATAAATATACTAATGTTTTTTCAAATCTATGGAATCAGTTTTACTGAATCTTTTCAAAAACTTCTACTTAAAAAAGCTAATCCACAGTTAGACCACTCCGATCAAAATAGTATTTTTTACCATACTTATCTGCTACTAAAAGAGTATTGTAATGATGTTGAAATATTTTTACAACTATAAGGGATCAAAAACAGTCACTTAGCCCTGACTACCTTGAATTAAACGTGCAAGGCAATAATTATTTAGTTCAAAAACCAACTGAGATTGAATATTTGACTAACAAATTCTACAACCCAAAATCTAATTTTTACTTTAAAAAAGTTATTGAGCGATCTTTTCAATTATTACTTGTAGAGTTTGAACAATATATTGAACGTGAAGAAATCGATTTTTCTGTTAACGCTATGATTTAACTAAAAAATTACCCTCTTTAAGGGTTAAATTATCTAAACTATTTGTTCTTGAACTTCTCTTTGTGATTAAACCCTCCAAATATTTCTCCAATATATCCTGCTGTTATCGAAACTAAGAATAAAAAGATTAAAACAAAACTATTTCTAATAAATTTTACTTTTCCTACTGGTTTTTTCATATGAGACAATTTTAGCAATTTTTACGTTGTTTGTAAATGACTAAAATCATTCCATCTCCAGAGAAACCATTTTCCATCTTCACCTTGATTTACCTCCACAATCCCTGTATTTTCTAAATGCATCGTTCGCACAAATTCTTTACAGATTACTCCTGTTAGTTTTTCTTCAAAAAGGATTTTAGCTATGACAATTCTCATAATGTAGCCATGAGTCACACAAACAATATTTTCTCCTTTAGTAGTATTTATCAAATCTAAAATCTCCCCTGCCCGATTATTTAGTATCTCAAAATTTTCCTCGTCGCTATGACGGAATCCATCTTTTGCAAAATTATCATAAATAGATTGATTAACGGCTAATCTTTGTGGGTCATTTTTATTCACCCCATACAAAATTGAGGGTCTTCTTCTCTCTATCAAACAAGGGTGAGTATATAATTCCAAATTATGATATTGATTGATAATCTTTGCAGTATGCACAGCTCTTGGAGTCGGGCTTAAAATAAAAGTATCGATTTTTTGGTTTTTAAATCTAGTTGCAACCAACTCAGCTTGTTTTAAGCCATTTTCAGTAAGCTTAGATTCTTCTCCCATCTGAATATCTCCAGCATTCCCATCAGTCTGAGCGTGGCGAATAAAATAAACTTTTTTGAGGATTTTGGGCATTGTGTAAAGTTAATATTGATATATTTAATTGTATTAAGCTACTAAATTTATATTTCAAAATTTTCTTCAACATCCATATTTTGGTGTAAAATTCTAATTATCAAAATTTCATCGCTGCTTTTAATATAATAAACAAAGTGTTTACCCACTTTAATTTTTCTTAATCCTTTAATTACATAGTCGGCATTTGACCCCAAATTTTCCTGATTTAAAAGTGAATTAAATATCTCTATAATTTGTTGGTAATAGACGTATGCTTGGTTAGCACCCCATTTTTCTATCGTATAGATAAATACATTTTCCAAATCTTTCTCTGCTTCAATTGCAAGCCTATACCTTTTCATATTTTGTTTTTACTTTATTCCAAATCTGCTCAACACTTTTGTCACCAATCTGGTCGTTTTCTACTTGATCCAACCCAACTTTTAGCGCTGATCTCAATTTAGTCATTTTTTGCTGTTTAGAATTTAAACTTTCATATTTTTCTCTAAGTGCTTCACGAATAATCTCACTGACATTTCCATAAAGTCCAGTCTCCAACAAATCATCAATGAACTGAGCTAGGGTGGGAGTCAGAGAAGCATGAATTGTAGTATTTTGTTTTTTTACTGACATAAAATGTAATATTTCATACATAAATTGTAATTTTTTAAACATTCATTGTCAATATAATTAATAAAATAGGTTCGTTTAATCCTTTTAAAATATAATAATTTTGAATTTTAAAACTCAACTTTTATAGACTTTTTTGTGCTATCAATAATAATCTCCTTACCAAGTGGAATTGGGATTTGGGGATGGGTGTGCCCTATGTCTAGATTTTGGACAATGGGACATGTTGGATTGTAATTTCGAACGCACTCGGTTATTGTACTTGTTTGATTTTTTCTATATTCTTCTCTTTCTTCGTGAGTAATACTTGCATCCATATAGCCAGTATCTGGTCTTCCAACCAAAATACCTTGAATCAATGTCAAATAACCTCTTTCTCCCAATGCTCTGATTACTCTATGGACGTATTCAGGGCTTGGTTTTTCTTCTGAGGTTTCAAGAATTATAACAATTTCTTTAAAATCTTCCAGCGAAGGTAACACAAGCCCATGTCTTAGAATTTCATCAATGGATTCTAAGCACCCGCCCCAACCAAAACCATTTGCATTAATACTACCATCCCATTTCCAACCCGTATTAGAGATAAACTGCCTTTCTTGCTGCAAAGTTTGTAGATTATTCCAGTCTGTATTTGAATACTCACTATGAACAGGTGAGGACTGAATCTCAACCATGGCATTTTGAAATAAAGCTAATTTTAAATATTTCAAAGTAAATTCATCAATTTTACCAGGGCTTGCAAACTGAGTAAAAAGACTTGCTCCATAATATGATGCCATTCCATTCAACCACAAAAAATTAGAAAAATGAGTGTTATCACTGAATCCAAAGAAGGGTTTAGGATTATTTACAAAGGGTTTTGAAGGTAGATTTTTGATATATGTGACTTGATCATTTCCACCCAAGGTTGCAATCACAGCTCGTATCGAATTATCTTCAAAAGCAGCAATTAGATCATTAGATCTTTCCTCATCAGAAGCATTTAGCTTTGAGGTAGTTGGAAATTCCACTGGGATTAATTCTAATTCTTGCAACCTTTGTTTCCCGAGATCATAAACTTCTGGCCAAATGGATGGAGCTGCAAAAGAAGGTGATAGCAAAGCTACTTTATCTCCGGTTTGTAGTTTTCTAAGCTTCTTAAAATTCATATATATATAATGTAAATATTAACCCTACTCCTTACAACTATATCTCAACCACCACACTCTCCCCCGTCTTTCTATTTTTCACCTCCACACCACCGTTTTCTAGACTTCTCTTAGTTACCATTATTGTAAACGGACAACCTATTAACTCACTATCATTCATTTTGGAGCCAAAGCTTACTCCTTCTCTATCGTCCCATAGGCAATCATCAAAGATGTATGGATTGTATCTAGTTGCCTGAGCCTTACCTCCATTTTGTTCTAATAATTGGTTTAATTCTACCTCTACAAATTTTTTGGCTTCTAAATCAAAACTTAACTCACCACTTCCTAGTTTTTCATACAGATTCTTTGCTGTTTTATTAATTTTAACTTGGATTTCTGGATCATCTTTAGGGTTTGTCATACTGACTAAATGGTAAGTAAATGGAGCCACACTTTTTGGCCAGACTAACCCTTTATCATCTGCAAAATTTTCAGCAATAACTGCCATGCATCTACTAGTTCCGATCCCGTGGCAGCCCATAACTGGGAAGTGTTGCTCGTTGTTTTCGTCTCTAAATGTTAGATTAAAGGCTTTTGTGTATTTATCTCCTAGTTTGAAAATATTACCAATTTCAGCACTTCTGACAATTTTGGTAACCACTACATCAGAAGTGTCTTTTTTGATAAATCCAGTTTTGACTATACAAAGGCAGTCTCTTTGATCAGCTTGAAGACAATCTCTATCAATATCAACATGCACGTGATACCCACTGACCATGTCTTTACCATCAACAATTGATTGATCATAAATCCACAGTATTGGCTGTTTGTAACCGCTTGCAATTTCTTTAATAGGGCTAAATCTTCCTCTAACTGATCCAATTTGTACCAGATCTGACTCGTCAGCTAGCTTGAATTCACAGCCAAGTAAATGATTTAGTTTTTCTTCATTGACTTCCAAATCCCCTCTAACGACCACCCCAACGTATCTTGAAATCTCTTCTTGAGTCTTATATAATACTGATTTGAGGATTCTTGATTCATCCACCCCAGCAGCTTTGGCGTGGTCTTTGACTGATTTTACAGCTTCTCCAAGGCTTTCTCTATACTCCATCTCTCCACCGCTAGTACTATGACTGTCTGGACTATAACCTTCGGCTACTTCTACATTGTATCTAGTTTCATCAGAAAAAACCACAGTCCAGTCTTCTCCCGCCTCGCATTCTACTTGAAACTCGTGACTGATTAATTTTGTAAACATTCCACCACTAGCGCTAGTTGCAAACACATTTTTCATCCCCATCTCAGCATAAGTCTTGTAATATGCGTCTTTCATTATTTCATAATAATTATCACACGACTCTTGGGTTTGATGAAAATCATAAGCATCTTTCATTCTAAATTCACGCCCGCGAAGAAGCCCTGATTTGGCTCTTAACTCGTCTCTAAATTTAGTTTGGATCTGATAAACACATAGTGGAGTAGCTCCATTATCTGCTGTTACAACCGGTAAGTCTTTGAAAGAGCTAATATAGTTTTGAAATGCTGGCACTACCTGTTCTTCATGCGAGCAAGCAAGCGCGTATTCATTATCAGTTTGGCTCTTTAACTTAAACAGAATATCTGCTGTTTCCCACCTACCAGTTTGTTCCCACCAAGTTTTAGGATGCAGAGAATTCATAAAAATTTCGTGTGATCCTACGCTGTCCATATTTTTTCGAACTATTCCTTCAATTTTGTTTAAGACTCGAAGCCCTAGTGGTAGATACCCATACACCCCTGACATTGCTTTTTGAACAAACCCAGCTTTGATCAGTAACTGAGCATTTTTACTAGTTTCATCACTTGGAACGTCTTTGCTGGTTTTGGTAGGTAGAGTAGAATACAACATACTTTTGGATTGATAATCAAGTATTAAATAATATTTGCAGGCTTTGCAAGTCCAGAATTATTCCACTTTGGATTTGGAGTAAATCGCGGCAAATTATTTTCTTGCTAAAGATCAAGTTTTGTGATATAATAAAATATAAGAAATCAATCGTTTATGAGTCATAGAAAAACCAATCAAACCCCTGCTTACAGCTTTTTATTAGTAGCTTTTTTGACTATGATTGCCTTAGTCGGGTTGTTTTTTTTGGTTGACTCAGGACTCAATTCTCAAACTAATATTGCCTCAGCTCAAACAGCTCCCACTCCTGAAGCTCCTGAAGAAAGGACACCTACAAACGTTGGCATCCTGCCTCCTGGTCAAACTCCTGTAGAGCCAAACCAGCCAGTTAACCCGCAGACACCCCAACCAAATCCACAAACTCAAACACCCATTACTCAAACCCCGACAAATTACAACCCTGGTAATCAAACCGTTCGCTCTGGTGGTGGTGAAATTGCCTTGGCTCTGATCTTTATAACCCTATCAGCAAGTAGCGTATATTTATATTATATTAAGGACCAAAAAAACCAGTTAAAGACTACTGAGAAGAAGATTTTATAGCGTTTTTAACTGTATTAATTAGACTTTATTTAAGATCAATTGCTCTTATTTGGTTTAAATTGACTACCAAACTAATACACAACTTATAGCCTCTTTTAGCCTTAATTAATCGGTTTTATTATTATTCAAAGATATAGATACTGGACATAACCCTAAAGCTTTGTTTTGATTAAGTGTACAATGCTATGCAACAGTATTGCCTTTACTATAAACTTAAAAATTAATTAATAATAATATGCCCGTATCAAAAAAATTCTCCCGTACTGACTTTTTAGTCGAGATCGGTACTAGAATCAAAGACCTAAGAGAAAAGATTGGAATGAATCAAGAAGAGTTAGCCTTCCTTGCTGGTGTTCACAGAACTTACGTTGGAGCAGTAGAAAGAGGTGAGCAAAATCTTACTTTAATGACCATGAAGAGATTTATGGACGCTTTAGGAGCTTCACTGGAAGAATTCTTTACAGGCTTTACTCAAAAACAAGCTAGTAAGTTAGAAGAGATGAGAACACTTCGAGAATCTTACAAATACAAGAAAAATTAAAAATAAGCTGGGAGAAATCCCGGTTTTTTTGGATCTATTTTTTGGGTTAAAATCTTGTGTAATAATTATTAAAGTAAAGGCTATATGTGCAGTTTTCAGGAATTCAACCAGGACAGTTTTATTACCATTTCAAAAGGGATCCAAAACAAGGGATTGAGCATGGAAGTTATTACATTTTGGGTATTGGAAAAGATTCTGAAGATAGATCTCGCCACTACGTCATAACTAAACCCTTGTATTATTGTAATCCAAGACACATAGATGAAGTAGATGTTTCATATCTTTGTAGACCAATTGAGTTTTTTGTAGGCGATGTTGAAAAACCAGGCTATTCTGGACCCAGATTTAAACTGATAAAAGACCCAAAGATTATCGAGTATCTTACTAAGACACCATTGTTTAACTCTCAGTACTTAGATAAATAGTTTAGTTTAATAATTTTTCTAATTCCTCCAACATTTTGATAGGGTGATCAATATATCTTTTGCGATCAAAACTTTCGAACTTGTCAGGGTTTTTATATTCTAAACTCAAGAAATCGCGGTATTTATCAACTGCTTTTGCAGGCTCAGTCATAGCCAAAATATCAGCTTCTAATAATATAAATCTGGCCTTTTGAGCAAATTCTGATCTATATTTATCAATAAATTCAGTTGCTTCTTCTATCATTTCCAAGTGAAAATAACATTCTACTAACTTTTCTAGGTTTACTAATTTGGAATCAGCGTAATCTTTTGATGTCAAAATTTGCTGTAAAATGGGTATAGCTTTGTAATGGTTTTGATCATGAATAAGAGCTTCAACATAAAATGGTAGCAATCTAAGCCTATTTTGGGGGTCGGTATTGTCAATGGTTTTTTCCATTATATTCAAAGTTTGTTTGTATCTCCAAGCTTTTTTTACCGGATCTTTGTAGTGATTAACTTCAATTTCGCAGGCATACAAAGATTTAATATTGCTAACCACTGCCTTGGGATAGACATGGATAGGAGAATGCCAAATAAACTTGTCTTTGCGATGGATAAAGTAATAAAACGATTGAGTATCAAACCCGCCACCAGGATTAGGATTGTTATTCCATTTGAAAAATACAAGATCTGAATCATTAAAATTAGATTGTTTGAGGTTCTTGAAACTTGATAGACTTCCAGGCTCTAATACAAAATCTCCATCCCATTTACAAATATACTCATTTGTCGCTTTAGAAACAGCAAAATTAACAGCTTTTGCAAAATCATCCACCCATTCAAAGTCAAACACATTATCTGTAAAACTCCTTGCAATCTCTTTGGAATTATCAGTGGAGCCAGTATCCACTATTATCAACTCATCAGCAACTTGCTTGATACTAATAATAGAGTCTTTTAAGGTACTTTCTTCATTTTTGATAATCATGCACACTGACAATTTAGTATTCATATTAATTTTAGGTATAGTTAATTTAAGATTATTTAGTGGCCTTTTCTAGTCAACACTGATCATAACATTTATATTTAAGTAAAGCATTTAGCTATAGCAATACAGTTCATCAAATTGGATTTGATCATGATAATTTGCACTATGATAAAAAACCTGTTATACTTAAGAAAACAAAAATAAAAAAGTATGCAAATAACCAATATTTCTTTCAAAAGAATTATTCTAGCTGCGGTAATTATCACATTAGGGGCAGTTGGAATTTTTCTAAACGTCAATTATGACACAATTCAAGCTCAGGCCTCCAGCCCAGACTCATCCTTTTGTGATGGGGCAACTGGAGATAACGGTGATGGCACAAATAACCTTATAGTAGCAAATACAGCTACAGTAACTAGTGATATTACTGATCCTACTTTAGCTAATAATGAGGATTGTGTAGAAGATCTAATCACTTATGTTTCAGATATTGCTGTTACAAAAGATGATAGCAAAACAGAAATCGTAGCAGGGCAAGAAAACACCTACACTATCACTATTACAAACAATGGTCCTTCAACTGTGACTAGTTTAAACGTAGTTGATACTCTTCCAAGCCAACTTACAAACCCAGTCTTTACTGTTTCTCAAGGAAACTACGATGCTGGAAATGGTAACTTAACAGGTATTTCATTAGCTTCAGGACAGTCAATGACCATGACTTTAGTTGGTACAGTAGATGTAAATGCAGCCCCTGGTGTAATGACAAATACTGTAACTGTAACTGTCCCAGATGGTGTCAGTGATCCAAACCCAGATAATAATACAGACACAGATGAAACTACAATCTTAGAAAGATCTGATCTATCTATTGAAAAGACGTTGGATGGTGAATTAATCTCAGGAACCGAAGCAACTTATGTCCTAACTGTAACAAATAATGGACCAAGCGCGGCTACAAACCTAGTTATTACCGATACACTTCCAAGTCAATTGACTTATGTTTCTTCAAACAGCGCCGATGGATGGACATGTAGCGAAAACTCTGGAGTTGTCACATGTAACTTTGCAGGGCCACTTGCAAATGGAGCAACAAGTACTCTAAACCTAGTAGTTAGGGTAAACTAAAGCAAAACATAACTGTAAAAAACTCAATTACCTCTCATAAGTTATGCTCAAAGCAATTATCAACCCACTTTCTAAAATCATAATCACCGCTGTATTTGCAATGGCCATGATCTCAGGAGTGGGGGTTTTTGCTCAGACCCAAACAGTAACTAATACGGCTACCGTCACAAGTAATGATACAATTGATCCAAACCCAGACAACAACACAGCCACAACTACCGATCCTATCTTAAACATCACTGACATTGCAGTTACCAAAACGAATCAAGGATTTAAGCTCAATAGTAATGTTGTAAGTTATACTTTGAGACTAGAAAACCTTAGCCAGCTTCCTGCAAGTAATGTAGTACTGACAGATCAACTAAGCTACAATGGAGGTGCAAATTACCAAAACTTTAGATACACTAGAAACCCTGATTCTTCGAACACTACCTCTACTAGCTTTACCATGACTTATAACACACTTGCTCCTAGTGAAATAATTACAATCAACTACCAGTTACTATTATCCCAACCAAGTAATTCATTACTTCAAAACAATGTTAATGTTGTTACTTCTACAAATGAAGTGAATCTAGCAAACAATACTGACAGTTTTCAAACTCAAGTTGTAGCTATTGGAAATGTAGTATCAACTCTTCCTAGATCTGGTGGAATCGCTATTGTAACACTGCTTGGAGCAGGAGGAAGCGGTCTTGGTTACTTTATCTACAGCAAACAAAGAACAAAACTTAATATTAAAGGGATATTTGGCAAAAAACAATAAGCATACTTTTTAACCATTTTAATTTATACCACCATAACTACGGGTGGTATTTTTTATTAGATTAGCACTGTACAAAAACCTTCTTTTTTGTTTTGTTAACTATAATACTATGAATATTTTGCCAATGGTTGTCGGGGGAGTTGGATTAGTTGCCATGTCCTCACCTATTATTGCCCAACAAACAGGGGTTTTAGTCAATACCAGACCTTCAATTCAGAGAGGGGTCACAAAATCTTGCTTGCCTAGACAAAAAGATGCTAGGGGGAGGTGCCCATCTGCCGCGCAATCTTCATTTAGAAGACTATCAGTTGGGACAGCAGGAAGTGGCAGTGGAAGCGGTGGAGGTTCAAAATAAAAAACAATAATAATTATGAGTATAGAAAAACACACCAATGACTTGCACCCTTATCTTTTTATCGGTGCTAGAGGAGAGTTAAATGGGTTGGAATTTGAAGTCTTAGGCTGGGGAGAGGTAGAATACAAATTAACTTACATTGTTTGGCCAGAAGATCAACATGAAGTTGGGCAAACCTTTCACACCTTTGAATATTACTGCCTCGCAAATAACGGTGAGATCTGGTATTTTTCGATCTCAGGAAATGAGATCCACGTCCACAGAGAAATATTAGATCCAGATAAATTTCCAAAGATTAATACAGGCGGCCTTACCAAACTTGAAGGTGGAAATGGAGTTTTAATAGAACACGAAGGAACTAGAGCCATGAAGGACTCTTGGAATTACAAAAATTTTGAATACATAGATTATGGGAGCGGAGAAACTACTACCCATTCATGGGATAAATTTGATAATGGGGAAATCGAGTGGTTTACTACCCAGCAACTTAGTAAAGGCCAGCTTGATAAAATATTTGATAAAACAATAAGACTGGAAGCCAAAACTAACCCCAAATTACAAAAGAAAATTCAGGCCAAAAAATCTTGGACTCAGTTATTAATTTTAAGTATAATTGGTTTTGTTGCTGTTAGTGTCCTTGCTTTTTCAATGTTTATTTTTTCTGTTGCTACTACCAAAACTTTGTATGATAAAACAATTGATATTTCTAGTGAGCAGAATTCAATTATAGAATTTACAGATATTAATCTCAATACAGGTAATATAAAATACGAGTTCAAAGTTGAGCCACCAACAAATAAGGGGGTTAATCTTAATTTGTCATGGCTTGGAGAAAATGGCCAAATAATAAACAGTGATAATGTTGAGTTTTATAGATACAATTTGCAGGGCCAAACTGGAAACAGCCTCACAGCTGGGGGAGATTTTGTAAATAAAAATGACCCAAGAATGGATATGGTAGTAGTTACTGTGGATGATTTTGAAACGGTTCAGCTTGCAACATCATCTTCTAGTTCTAGCTCATCTGCTTCTCAAAACACCTCACAGCTTCCGTTATCGAAAACCACACCTGAAACAGAAGCTGCCACTCAAATCCCAGTTAATTTGAAAATCGAGACATATACATCTACTTATCCAAATCTATTGTGGTCGTATTTCATTTTGTTCATAATCTTTATTGTATCATTATCTGTGCGAAATGGAATTGTTTTGAGAACTTAAATCTTGACTATACTAATGCAAACTTTTATATATAATTTATGATCAAAACAAGTTCAACAATTACAGCCTTTGGAATCGGAGCAGCTACCACCTTAGTCTTACCTTTTATTGGCCAATCTCTAACTCAAAACACCGACTTATCAATTAGTTTTGTTGCTAGCCTTCTTAGCTTTGGAAGCTTTATTAGCTATAGTTTAATGAGTGTGGCTATATTATTTTGGTCTTACAGATATATCGACTGGTTGATCCCTGCTGACATTGAAGCTGAGATTTTTGAAAAAAAGAATTTGGCAGCTGGAGTTTTCAAAGGTATGATGATTTTATCAATTGCGCTGATCCTAGCTGCTGTGATAATCTCTCCTTAATGAACAAAGACTCTCAAATCAATTTAGATTCCAAAAAAATATCAGTTTTACTGGCTCAAGTTTTTATTGTCTCAGTCTGCTCTCTTTTGTACGAATTAGTCCTTGGAACAACTATTAGTAACCTAACTGGGAATCCTACTTTTGCTTATTCAATAGTCATTGGTTTATTTCTTGCGGGCCTCGGTCTAGGAGCTTTTGCTACCAAATGGGTCGGTGATGGGCAAGAGCAAAATATTTTTGTCTGGGTTGAAACATCGCTTGCCTTAGTGGGTGGACTGAGCGTTATTTTAGTTTATTATGGCTTTATATACACCCCATTTTTCCCGTTTTTTTATATCATATTACCTCTTAGTATCGGCATGCTTTCTGGGTTTGAAATCCCACTTCTTACTAGAGTGCTAAATCGCCACGCTACCAATAAATTCAAATACACAATTTCTAATATTCTTTCATTTGACTATCTTGGTGGTCTCGCTGCATCTTTACTTTTCCCATTTGTGTTGTTGCCATATCTTGGACTTGTTCAACTCAGTATTCTAACAGGGCTTGTAAATACAGCCATGGCTTTTCTAGCAATTTATGTTTTTTACAAAATTTTATCCAGGCCAGTTTTGAAATCAATAATTGCCTTGGGGGTTTTAATTACCCTTTCAGTTATCTACATATTTTCCTCAAATATCTACAATTTTTTGGAATCAGGGTTTTATTTTGACCCGATTATTTACTCTTCTCAAAGTCAATATCAGCGAATAGTAGTTACCAAAAATGGAACTGATACTAGACTATATCTCAACGGTGGTATCCAGTTTAGTACTCTGGATGAATACCGCTACCATGAGGCCTTGGTAATTCCTGCTATGTCTGGACTTCTACCCTGTTCTGACTGTCAGCTTAAAATTGCTGTGTTTGGTGGAGGTGATGGATTAGTAATCAGGCAATTACTAAAGTTTTCAGATAATATTTCCAAAATCTATCTTGTTGATATCGACGGTGAAGTTACGAATTTATTTAAACAAACCCCATTTTTTCAAAGCCTTAATGGCGACAGTTTAAATTCAGATAAAGTGCAAATTATAAATGAAGATGCATGGAGCTGGCTGCGCAGTCAAAACTACGACTCATTTGATCTGATCATTAGTGATCTACCCGACCCTCAGGAGTCAACAATTGCAAGATTATATACCAAAGAGTTTTATACAGATGCAAAACTTAGACTGAAAGAAAATGGAGTTTTTGTGACTCAAGCTAGTAGCGTCATCGATACCAAAATGGCTTTTTGGGGAATTAATCAAACCATGGGAGCAGTCTTTGATTCCCAAAACATTACACCCTACTCAGTCTATGTACCGAGTTTTGGTTTGTGGGGTTTTCAGGTGGTTGGGAAAAATGAGAGAGTAGAATTTGATGATAGTTTGATAGATAATATAGCTACTCAATACTTAGATTCCAAAACCTTGGAAAATTCAACTAGCCTTGGAAAAGATGTTTATGAAATAAAAGATAAGTCAGGAGCAATAATAAAGATCGACGACCTGGAAGTAAATACTCTAGATAGATTGATACTAACGATTTATTATAATCAAGGGACGAGATAAAATAAGATAAAGGTTAAATTTTTCAGAAGCAAATTATTTAATTTCTTTTCTGAAAATTATAAAAATTTAATAACACAATTCGAGTGTCACCCTGAATTTATTTCAGGGTCTTTTAACAATTTAAGTGAGGGAAAGATTCTGAAACGAGTTCAGAATGACAAAAAAACAATGCTAAAATCACCTCAACTTATTTACAAATCCCTCAAATAAACCCTTATAGTAAAGCTCCAAAAGATAATTTCTAAAATCTTTCTCCCTACACTTCTGATCCATCATAGCATCTAAAATCGACTCAGGTTTTATTTCAAAAGTAGTAATTTTTTCTCCTGCATCTAGTTCTAATTCTAGCTTGTACTCACAATCGTTAGCAATAAAACAATACCGATTGGAAATCATATTACCAGCAATACTTTCACAATAAACTTCCTCCCATTGCAAGCTTACAAGCCCAGATTCCTCAGCTAACTCTCTTTTTGCTGCCTCCAAAATATCTTCATTAGCTTCAACCCTACCTCCAAAAAAACTAATAAACTCATTACCTCCAGGATGTATTTGCCTGCTCATCAAGATATTTCTATTGAGAAGAACTGGAATCACCAGCACAGAGTCAGGGCGAACGATTTTTTCCATAGTTTGAATAGAGCCATCAAAAAATTCTTGGGGGTAATGGTACACATCGTGGATAACCCCAGAAAAGACTTTTGTTGCAGTATCAGGGATTTGTTTAGGTTTTGGAATATTGGTCATAATGAGATTAAACAACTGATTTTAATAGTTTGCAAACTTTTTCTTAAAAATAAGCTGTTAGATAAAGTCAGCAAAAGGTTAAGTAGAACAGCTAATTGTCAGATATTTGTTAAAAAATAATTAAAAAGTTTAAATCCATATATGAAATTTCGAAAATATAAAATAAGGAGAATTGCGCCTTATCAAATCTTAATGGGAATTAATATTCTAGTTTTTATTTTGCTTATTATTCTAAGTCTAATTTTATCTAGCTCATCAAATCTAACTCAAAGCCAAGCTTACTTTTTCTTTCTTACACTTGGCGGAAACAATACAGATCTAGTACTTAAAAACTTTCAAATTTATAGGCTTCTTACTTCTATGTTTTTACATGGTGGCCTTACCCATCTGGCTGTCAATATGTTTTCTCTATTTCAACTAGGCCCCATTGTCTCGGAGTTGTATTCCAATAAGAGATTTTTGTGGATATATTTTGTAAGTGGACTGCTTGGCTCAATATTTTCTATAACTATGCAAAACCAAAACTTAAGCGTCGGATCAAGTGGGGCAATTTTTGGACTAATGGGAGCCTTGCTTGTCTGGGCTGTATTGAACAAAAAACGAGAAGTGATAAAGGTAATTTTAATAAACGTAGTAATCAATATTGCTCTTGGGCTAAGTATCCCAAACATTGATAACTTTGCTCACCTAGGAGGGTTTATTGGTGGTAGTTTAATTGGGTATTTTAGCCTTAAAAAGGTTTAAGATTTTTATTATATACCCTATCAGAATAGATTTTAATCCAATTTTTGCGAGAAAGTAAAATAATAAAAGATCCAAGCACCGCAATATTTCTAAGATCTAGATTTATTATTTCTTGACTAAGCTGATGGTTATATTGCTGAAATGATCCTCTAATTATAGCTAAACTAAAAGCTAATATACAGGCCATGCATACTTGATTATCTACTGTTTTAAAGATATTTTCTTTATCCACTACATCAAAATTTAATTTTAATTATTCTTAGTCAACTTCAAAAAACCTCTGCTGATTTTTAATAGCCTCCAAAGCGATCCTGGTTGGCTCAAAAAGTGGTGAGGGTAGATCATTTAAATCATACCAACTGGTACTTGCGATTCTTTGTGGTTCTTGAATGACTATTTGATCTGATTTTGCTTGGCAGTAAAGGTAATATTGATTACATGTCGATTGTATTTGAGAAGGTTTATACAAGTTAAAAATTCTAAATCTACAAGTTCTATTCCAAGCTCTTCCATAGCCTCTCTTTGTATAGCTTGAGTTGGAGTTTCACCGTATTCCAGATGCCCTCCAAGACTGCCAAATGTATTTTCAGCGTGGCTACCAATTCTTTCAGTAAGTAATATTTTATTATCTTGAATTATGATAACCCCCACACCTACTTTAATAGATTGCATATTTTAGAATTTAGCAAAAGGTGTGTTTTTGTCTAGGAATTAATGTGTTTTAACTAAATAAATCTTACCATTGACACAGCACTTACTAGGGCAAGCCCTGTAGGTTATCAATCTCAGCGTAATATTTGAGAGTCCCTTTGCAAACTATTGCTAATATTTGTTTTGACAAAATATATCTCAAAAGCACTAAAACTTATTAAGACATTTTAATTACAATTTTATTGATAGTACAAATACCATGCTAAAAGCATATACTGTCATTGTTCATATTTATACTTTGACCACCAAAGCTAACCAAGTTAGGAAATTATTTAAAGTCATTTTAGAGTACTTTGTTAAACTAAATTTTATGATAAATCCAAACAATAGCTTTAAGAATCGTAAAAAACTACTTACGACAATTATAAGCACAACAATCGTTACTTCATCGCTACTGGGAGCATATGCTCTTTATGGCCAAAATGCTGGAACGGTTGAAACTCAAGCCCAAACTGAAATAAACCTGCCATTTACCAAAGTCTCTCAAGAAGGCGTTGATATGTCAGTTCAGATCAAGCCGGAAATTTATGAAGTTTTAAATAATAAAGGAAATAATGCAAACCTTAAACCAGAGCAAATTTTGACTTCCAAATACCAACCCGGTAGCATTGTTGTACAAAGTTCTGATTCTCTTGAAGTTTTGCAAACTGACTTAAACAATCAAAGTCAGCAAAAAGTGGAAGTATCGCAAAAGAGTCCTCTACACTTGCAAAATTAGATGATCAGACTCTGTCACTTCTAAAACTTACCCAGGAGCGAAGCACAGTTATTTCAGCAGAACCGAACATTATTTATTATCTAGATATTGAAAATAGAACAGAACTATCTCGAGGTAACCCTGCCCTTGAAGGTAAGGAAGTTCAAGCAGCGGATGAGCAAGGGGAATCTCAAACTCCAGTGAATCCAGTGGAAATTGTAGAAAAGGAAGAAAAACAAGCTCTTGCAATGGACCCATTTAAAGAAGATCAATGGCATCTTGATAATTTTGGCAAAGAAATTGCTATTGGATCAATTAGTGATCCTGTTACAGAAAATAGTGATATTGATTACACAGAATCCTTAGAATATAGAGATGAAAATTCCAAAACTGTAGTTGTTGCAATCACTGATGATGGCGTCGATATTACTCACCCAGATTTAGCTAATCAAATCCTTAGAGATGAGACAGGAAAAGTCGTTGGGTTTGATTTTGTTACTGGAAAAGAATATACTAACCCTGAACCAGCGAGTAGAAGCTGGGGACATGGAACTCATGTAGCAGGTATTATTGCTGCAGAACAAAATGGAATCGGCGGGCAAGGAGTCTGTGGTAATTGTAAAATCATGCCAGTCAGATTTCTTGGAGAATATGGTGGTACCCTTATTGATGGCTTAAAGACTGTGTATTATAGTGTTGATAACGGTGCTGACGTCATAAATGCTAGTTGGGGAAGTAGTATGAATATGCCTTCTATGCAGACAGCTATCGACTACGCATATTCCAAAGATGTTTTATTTGTAGCATCGGCTGGAAACACTGGTTACAATGAAGATATATATCCATCCAGTCACGAAAATGTTATTTCAGTAGCAGCTTCTGATGCCAATGGTAAAAAGGCTTATTTTAGCACTTTTAATAAATCCGTTGATATCATCGCTCCAGGACAAACCATCCTTTCTACCCTACCTTTAGGTAGTGATTTGTATAATGATGGTCAAGAAACTGGGCAACCTAACCCCTGTGAAGATAGAAATCATGGAGAAAGTAACGATGGTTATGGATACTGCAGCGGTACCTCAATGTCCGCCCCTGTTGTCAGTGGTATGGTGGCCCAATTAAAATCCAATTTCCCTGGGGAAAAAGCGGCTCAAACAAAATCTAGATTATTAGCTGGTACCAAACCGTTTACCGAGCTTGATTCTAACCTGCAAGGTAACCTTGGAAGCGGGGATGCTAATTTAGCTAACTCCCTTTCACTTCAAGAAAAGGTAGTCTTAGGCTCACCAAAAATCGTTATTGACGATAAACTGGGTAACAATGATGCTGTAGCAAATGTTGGAGAAGAATTTGTTTTGCAAGTAAAAATTGAAAATACCTGGAAACCAGTTGAGAAAGTAACTGCCAAATTAAAAGCTCAAAATCAAAACCTAATCGTCTTTAACGATCAAGCTGAGTCAGAAGGAGCTGGTATGGGTGAATACTTGCAATTTGACTTTGAGATGGCTAGTTCAACTGATTTAGCAAATGGAATTGCAGTTCCAATTGAGGTTGAACTTTCTTACGACGGGATCACAGAAACTAAATCGTTTGATCTAGATATTCTAAAAGACTACACAAACTCTGCGGTTTGGAACTTTGAAAATGATAAACTAGATTGGAAGAGTGAGGGAGATTTTACCTACTACCCAGGTTGTGATGGTGTAAGTGAGACTGGTGTATGGCACACAAGCAGTTCTGATTGCCAGCAATATTACAATTTTAGCAGTGGTACATTAACCTCTCCAAAAATGATAAATAACGATGAGGGTGATACTCATAGCTACGTCGATATTACTTACAAATTGAATATGGAAGAGCTTGGAGTGGATCTAGAAACTCTAGTATACCCTGATATTTTCGATGCCTACACTACAATCTATAACTACAACGATGATGGTAGCCTAGGTTACAAGTATAACGATCCACTTGAGCCAGTTGATACTATATGCGGGCAAACACTGTGTCCAACTGATGGTTTTGAAACCAAAAGATTCTATGTCAACAAGTATGCAAAAGGAAGAGATTTTAGTGTAAACTTTGAATACTATGCTGATTCTACAAATACTGCTAAAGGTTTGTATATAAGATCAGTGGAGTTTGCTACACTGGAAAATAAAGCACCAGTTGCCACAGTCAAGAAAGAAGTGATTGTTAATGAAATAAACAAAGATTACAACATCAATATCTATGATTATGTAGATATCACTGACGACACAAGTACAAAATTCTACACTTACACCAATAGTCGAGGAGATGTACAAATAATCAATTCTTCTAGCACAACTGGTGATGTCACACTTAGACTTAGTAGAATCCCAACTACCGCCCAGAGCTTTGGACTTAATATCTACGATGATGGGTATTTAACCACTTATCTGGAGATACCAGTCAAATATGAGGCCTTACCAACTAACACTGCCCCTGTAATCAAAAATAAAGGTGTCAGTGTAGATATCAAAGACTACGAGTCAGGTAATATTACTCAAGATATTGTGGCCTTAGCTGGAATTAGTGATCCAGAGAATGATCAGTTAAAATACCAAGTAATAAAAGTTGAAGGAACGGGTACTAATTACCTTCGAAGTGATGGCAGTTTCATTTTTCAACCATTAGATGGCATCAAGACAGTTACACTAAACTATACAGTTAGCGACAAGAGAGGTCTTAGTGCTACTGGAAAAGTTTCATTTACTATCAATTGGAAAGTAATTGAGGGATCTAAAGAAACCTATTCAATTCCAGAAGAAGAAACCACTCCAATAATTAATCCGATCCAAGGAGAAGAGCCAGTAGCTACAGAACCAAAGGAGGGGAGAACTCAAGAAGAGTCAGAACAGCTATAAAAAAATTCAAGCCATAGAGTTTAGATTACAGTGACTACTCAAGTCAGTTTGAACAAATAATTTTCAAACAAGCTGGGTAGTCATTCTTATATAGCTAAACCATAGACGGCTTAAACAGCGCAGACCACAACTGTTTGAGCAACAAAGCAGATAAAACTAAGAGTTGCCTATCCTATCTAGCGAGGTTTCTGGTCAAGTGTCTAGGTTGTGTGTGGTTTAGCTATATTTAACGTTGACGGTATAGAGAAAATACATAATGATTAATTTGATGACTTATCAAGAGGCGATAAAGCTCTGCAAGCTTTTTGAAATCTACAAGCCGACCAAGGAACCCGAGCTTATTGATGCTGCTCACAAACACAAGATCTACAAGGTTACTACCCCTGGAAACAAATACGCCTTCAAAGAGTTTAACCTACCACCTGAAAACATCGAAAGCCAAATTGAGCTAATAAACAGAGGCCAATTTATTGCTAGTAAATTTCAAGAATTTAAAGTAGATTCGATTTGTGGAATTAGTGAACATGGCAGTTATTTGATGGAAAATGAAGGTAGATATTATTTGATTTATCCCTGGACTGAGGGATTTGTGGTTGATACAGACCATATCGCAACTCCTACCCAAGTTGAATACATTGGAAATTTACTTGCCCGTCTTCACAAAGCCAAAATCAAAATTAAAGGAGTCAAAAAAGTAGAGTTTACCCTTCTTGATTATTCTAAGTGGGTTGAACTAAAAACTGAATTTATTGATAATACCATTATTTCAAATTTTATTGATAACCTCAAAAATATTTTAGAAAAAATTAACACTTCATTTGAAAAGAGTTTGCAGTCTCAAGTTATCAGTCACAGAAACATCAATAAATCTAATCTGATCTGGCAAGATAATGGAAATTTCTGTACTATTGGTTGGGATTGGTCAGGTTATACTAATCCTGAAGTAGAATTAGTGCAAGTAGCTTTTGATTGGGCAAGTGATGGTAAAGAAACAGTGGATCCAGAAGTATTTAAAGCTATAATTGAATCTTACAAAAAAATAAGAAAACTGAATATAGAAAGTATTGAAGAGCTAGTTTACGCCAGTTTACACGATACAATCAATTGGTTACAAGCAAAAATGGAAAAGCTAGTTGAGTCCAATGACGCTGATTTTGTAGACACAGAAACCAAGGAGATACAAGATGTAATTATTGTAATCAACCTTAGACTTGAGAATATAAATCATCTTAACAAATGGTTTTAATTGCTATATCTACTCTAGCTAAATCTATTACAAATTAGACTGAACTAGCAATAAATAAATTTCTAAAATTATCAGGAAGGTATGTAGTCTGATTTATCCAGTTTGTTAGGTAATTATAGCTCTTGTACAGATTATTTTTTATCTCTAATCCTATTTATAAATTAATTATTTTATACTCAAATACTAATCTATTGACTTAAAGGTAAAATTACTTTATTGTTGTAAAGTATAGTAATCGTTATTTTGTGGATAAGGTAAGAATAGTAAAGGAGTTTATAAAAGAAAAATTTACCCTCCCTTCAGAATACTTTGAAAGAGAAAAAGAAAATAATAGAAAAAAATAGAGATTGAAACTTTATATATTAAGTCACAATTAAAAAACCACTTTATAGAAGCCATTTTTAATACCGATCTTGCAGGCAGCACTCTGAATTCTAAAACTACTTTAATCTCTCTTTTATTAGTTGGTTACCGATCTAAATCACTCTACACAGAGTTTGATTTTAATCGAGATAAAGAATATATATACCAAAACTATTCACATATAGAAAAAAAATTTAATTATTTTCAAAGCAATCCAAATATAGTAAACCAAATCCATAATTTTGTAATACTTGGTTGGCTTAGGGAAAATGCAAGTAGTTTAAAAATTCCAGTTAAGGATAACTTCTTTCAGTATTGCGGTAAAATTTATACAGATGTCAACCTCCAACAATTTAAGACACCTAATCCGCTTCTTTTCTCTGGCGTGAGATATACTGCTGGTAGTACTTCTGAGGTATGTTTCTAATACTCGTATGTATTCTCTTAGTATTGTAATATTCAATCCTTTGAGCTATGAGATTGTACGCTTCCATATAGCTTGAGCATGACTTGATTCTATGAGCTCCCATTTCCTGTTTGAACTTACCATAGAAGGACTCTTGAAAACCATTTTGCCAAGGACTAGATTTCTCGCTGTTTGATTGAATGATTCCGTATTGATTCAAAAGATTTCTGAATTCCATAGAAGCATATTCACTTCCTTGATCAGAGTGGAATATGACAGGCTTTCTTCTTTTTCCTAGTGCCATACTAAGGCTGTTACAGACAAGCGATGAAGTGTGATTGGTGGAAAGTGAGAACCCCAGTATTTCTTTAGTATACGCGTCAATAACCGTGGCAAGATACATCCAG
>JBBSJV010000005.1:0-31478 GCA_038256935.1 Patescibacteria group bacterium | reverse complement strand
ATGTAAATAAAAAGTAAGCCCTGTCATCCTGAATTTATTTCAGGATCTTTTCCAATAACCATCAAATGTAATTATAAAAAACCTGTCATCTCGAAGGCACTGAGAGATCCCATAGTGTTACACACGAAAAATCAAATTACAGTTCTTTCACAAGGGCAGATAAATCAAGCCCCCACGCCTTTATGAAGTGTAACAATTGGAAATGGAATTACAAGCATTCCTCTACGGTTGGATATTTGTTCTTACCACCGCAGGGGATTTCTCAGCATCCTTTCGAAATGACACTTATAATGTTTTGCCTAAATCTAAATCAACTCAACAAAAAAGGAGGTGTTTCCACCCCCTGATTAATATTTGATTCGTATTAAATAGCGTAGACAGAGTAACCGTCAGCACCTCTGATAAAGGCTTCGTATCTTTCTTTCAAAAGAGCAGCTGAAGTAGTGTTATCTCCGTAGAATTCTCTCAATTGAGCTTCAGTAGCAGCAGTTGTGAATCCAGATCTTGCTTTATTGATATCAGGATTTTCCCAACCGATCCAACCAGTATAGATATCATTCCAAGTACCGTAGTAAGTGTATGAGTAGTATAGGTTATTTCCAGTTGCAGAACCAGTTAATGGTTTGCTATATCTATTTCTAAACCAAGAGATACAAGCTTCGTAGTTTGCAAATGCTCCAGGAAATAGTGCTGTGCATTGAGCATAATCTGTTGGGTAAGGGATTTTGTAAACGAACTGATAGACTTCAAGAATATTGTCTTTTACAACTCCTTCAGGATCGTATAGACCAGCATTTACTGTTTCTTGAGTATTTGGCCAAGAACATGTTGTAATTGGTGTGTCATTATTTTTTCCGTAATCAGCTGGAGTAAAGAAAGCACCGTTAAATGGAATACGATCATCACCTTGACTTCTTGTAACGATTTTACCACCACGAACTACACAAAGTCCACCAAGCCAGTTTCCATTAGCTCCTAATGATGAAGGCCCAGTGTAAGGTGATCTTGGTACACCATTTCTGTCACCTCCTGTTGTATAAATTTGAGCAAGTTTTGCTTCTGGGAAAATACTTGGAAGACCTTCTTTAACTGAACGATTAACTGGGGCAATTGTTTGTTGTACGTTTCCTGCAATATCGTAAGTGTTTAAAGCTTGAGCTTGTAGATTGCCATTTGGGAAAACACCAAGAACAGGAAGATTTCCAAAAGCAGTCTTTGTAGTAGCTTGGCCAATAGTAAATTGGTTATACTGAGTTCTGTTTACAACTGGATTTCCAATGTTGTAATTGACAGCTGTTACTTGACCTTGAGCATTTTTAGTAACAGTTCTAGAACCATTGACAGCAACAGTAGCGTCTCTGACACAACCTTGTTTGTCGTAAGGGTTAGAATTTGTGATACCAGCGCGGATATCATTCATATAAGTTTGCCAGTTGAAGATTTCAAGGCAACTAGTCATCCCAATTCCATAAATAGGAGTAGAAGACGAGTCAGCAGCCGAAGCTGGAGTGACTGTAACAGCAGGAGTTACAGCAGTTTGTGCTTGAGTAGGGAGAGCAAGGCTAGTACCAGCCACTACAACCACTGCAAAAGCAAGTGAGATTTTTTTGATTGTATTTAGAATATAAGACATATTACTTTGATTAATTATTATTATAGCACATTATTTTTAGTTTGTATAGTTTTTATTTTAAGCAGCCATTATATTGCCATCTAGACCTTTTTGTTGTTTAAATCTATTCCATAGATCAGGAAGATCTCCGATATTCTCACGTCTAAAGGTTTCAAAGTCCCTGATCATCCCTCTTCCTTGAATGGAGTTTGGGTCGTAGCCTAGACTACTAACCAAGTCAACATTTGCTTGAGTAAATGAATTCGTAGAGAATGACCTACCCGTATCAGCTGAGGCAAATAAGTTATTGCTTGCTTCTATTGCTGAACCTGCATCAGAGCCAAAGAAGTTTATTGGTGCATCTGGTATCGCTGGTGGAGTTGGGGCTACAGTTCCTAGAGAAGGTGGTAACGAACTATTTCCATTTAAACCTCCCCCAAAACCGCCTTGAGGTGGTTGCCCAGCAGGTGCTTGGTTTGGTATACTTACTGGCTGTGTGTTAACAGTTGATGCGTTAGGTGCAAATGGTTGTGATGGTGGGGCAACTGGAGCTTGAGGCAGAGATGGGAGACCAGATTCTAAACCAGGTGTAGTTGGCGATGGAACAGGTCCACCGAGCCCTGGAGCAGTTGAGGGTGCCTGTGGAGTTGGTCTAACTAGGTTGTCTAAACCTGGAGCTGGTAGTGGGTCTGGACCTCCATCAAGGATAGGAGCATCAAAAAGTGGTGTAGGCCTTGTTCTAGTTACAGGTTCTAAGTTTGGACGATTTACAGTCTCAGTCTCACTCTTGTATTCTACATCTCTTGTCCCTTCTCTTGACCTAGATCTTGCATTCATATTTCCTTGGAATGATTCCTCCAGATCTTGAGTTCTTAATCCCATTACTTCTACCCTAGACCATTGACCTCCGGGCGGTAAAACATACTCTTTTAAGCCAGTAACTGCAACTATACTTTGTACTCTTGTCCCAGCAACATTTACACTAAAGGTTGGGGAGCTAGAGCTACTACTTCGTCCTCCTAAATCTCGTTTAAAGTTACTAGTTACCGATCCGTCAGCATTGGTTACCTTGCTAATCAATTCCCAATCACCTGCTGGAATAACCTCAGAAGTAGAAGCCCCAGCGCCTGGTAACCTTAGTGAGAAGTCAAAGGTTTCAAGCTCATCTCTTTCATAAGATGATAAGGTTGTCTCTAAAGCAAGATAAGACTCTGTGAGTTGCGTTCTGATGTTATTATCAGTAAGTGCAGCTTCATAAAGTTGAGAAACTGTACCACTTGCAAAGGCTTTATCGGCAATATCAGGATTTTGAGCTCTGAACTCTTCTGCTGTCAAATTACTCTCAAGAGCACTTCTCATGACAGGTGCCCAATAAGTTAAACTATTTTGCCTTGCTTCTTGATTAGACTCCATCATCATACCATAACCTGTAATTGCGTCTCTGGCTGTAATTTCTCTTATGTGAAACGAAGCTGATGGTAAGTCACTGTTATTTATTCGGGTTTCGATAGGTCTAGCTGTAACTTGGGCTTCAAGTGGGATTCTACTATCTACTTCTAATGGATTAACTGCTGGTGGAACTGGAACAGCTACAGGGTTACCAGAACAGTGCACAGCTAGATATGTTACTTTTTCTTGTCCATTTACTACAGTTCGCACCTCTACAACTTCTTGAGTTCCAAGAATTCTAGCTTCAGTGTATCCACCTTTGTTCCAAACAACAACTACTTTTTTGTCTAAGCCAAGAGCATTAGCTGAGCCCCTAGTCATAGTAACAGTTGCTTCACCGTCTTGGTAAACTGTAGTACCATTTCCAGAGTTAACAAGGTCTCTAAAGGCTTGATAACCACGTCCACCGTTTATCCCAAGATTGTTTAATTCAGCAGTTGCTGCTACGTTAGGTTGTGATGAGGTTAGATTGTTTAATCTATTAATTTCAGTATTAATCCTAGATTTATATTCATTTAAAGACCTCTGAGCCTCTTGATCAGCTGCAACGAATATGGCATCGTTTTCTAGATCAACAGTTCTACCAATAGGAGTAAGCTCTCCAATGCTTACATTTATATCAAGAAGTCTAGATGCTTGAATAGCCCCTTGGTCTTGGATATCAGCTTGGTATCTAGCTACAAAAGTATTAGTTACTTCTAATGTATCGATAATAGTAGGTAAGTTTTCTGGTGTCACTTTAATTTCTTGGCCATCTACTGTTGCCGTAAAGAAAAAGTCATGGTGACTACCCCCTTGAGCTAAATGCTCGTTATAAGCTGGTACAAAGTTTGTAGTAGATACCAAGTTTATAATATTACTAACATTATTTGCAGCTTGAGGACTACTTGCCATCATCAGAGCAAAACGTTGATCTGGGGTAAGGTCCATTGAAAGATTAGGTCCTCTATATCCACCAGTTCCTTCCGTTACTTCACCACCACCCATTGCAAACAGAGGTATTCCTAGTGCAGAAGTAACTTGACCTATTACCATGCTTACAACTTGATTCAATAAAGGATCTTTAATTGCAGGGAAGCCATAAGTTTCAGTGCTTTCAGAGTAATTTGAACCTTTCAATGTTCCATCTTGGATACCCTCTACTAGACTAGCTACCTGTTCTCTGGTAAAAGTATTTGAGGCAAAAGAATCTACATTCTCCTCCCGATCTAAGCCAAGAGCTAAAGTTGGACCTCCTAATAAATTACCAACCACTAGCGAAGTAAGTGTTCTGCCAATATTTATACTATTTCTGACACTATAGTTACCAACATCGATTGTGTTATTTGAAGTATCGGCCCCTGTAACTCTATCTCTAATAGTAGCAAAGTCAACTCTTTCACTAACTCTTTCTAACTGAGCCTCTTCTTGCATTGTAGTAAACATCCTATTAAATCTTCGGAAGTATTGATTACCAGCTAAGTTCAACCTATTAGCATCAAGCTCTTTTCTAAATTCGCTCCATTGCTCTATAGTAATATCTTCTGGGTTTGTGCGAGCTAGCTCATTAGTAAGAGTTAATAATCTTTGACTAACCATATCAGCATTTCTCACAGAAGCAAATCTTGTACCATCATTATTTCTAACTGCACCATTAATTACATTATTAAAACCTAGAAGAGTTTCATGAAGCTCAGGCGCAAATACATGTTGTTGATCTGCGATAGCTTCATCAGGTAAAGCTTGGATACCGGCTAGATTGTAATCGGAATAGTTTGCTCCTTCTCTTAGATTTATTCCAAGCTTTGAGACACCTACACCGATATTTCGAAGCTCGCTAAGTTCAGAATTTGCATTTACTTGACCTGCATTGCTTGCATCAGAAAGTACAGCTAATGCACCCATTATCTGACCTCTTTGCTGTGCTGTAAGCTCAATATTTGGATCTGCTAAAACATCAGTTAAGACTCCAACGGAATTTCTGTAAATACCTTGGAATTCAGGATTTGCTGAACCCACTTCAGTATGGATATTTAACATGTACTGCGTAACAGTCATGCCTGAAACTGGGTCAATAACAATAGAATCTAATACATTTTTAGCTTCTCCAACTGTTGCTGGCAAGGTTATCATATCTCGGGTTACTCTTATCCTTGCAAGAGGAGTGTCTATACCGCTTCGTGCCATGTCATCTATCCTATTATCAAAAGTAAGTGGCCTTCCGCTACGCAGCTGGTTTTGCAAGTTATCAGATAAAGGTACTTTTACTATGTTATCACCAACCCTTGTTTCTTGAAAAATCTGCACATCTTGAAGAGTTTCTACCGCGCCGGTTTCCATATTTTGCTGTACATAATATGTACCCTCTCCTGGGACTTCAACTGCATAGAAATTATAGTCTCCGTTAGGGCTCTTTCCAAATGGTTGAGCATTTGCAGGAACTTCTACACCAATAGGTTGTCCTGGGTTCCAAGAAGTATCTAATCCACTAGTTTGTGTGATAGGGATTTCAATTGAGATTCTTCCACCAACAGCATCAACAGTAAAGCTTGCTTGTGGAGCAACTGGCCTTTCAGCTGAAACATTGTTTGAAGGTGCTTCAACTGGAGTCAAAGCGGTTCTTAAAGCCTGTTGAACAATTTCAGGGTTATTAGAACTAACTCCATCACCTCTACCAGCAAAATTGTAACCAAATGTTTCTGTATTTTCACCAGCTGTCTCTATAGTTAAAGTATTCCCTGCAGCAGACATTGCATTAAGTTGAGCAGGTGTTAGACTATCAATAAATTGTTGAGGAGTTTGACCCTCTTGTAACTTAACTGCATAGTTAACTCTTCCATTTTCAGTGGTAGTTGTGACTTGTCCTTGTTGAACTTCAGATAAGGCACTTTGTACCGACTCAGAAACATTTTCAATTCTTCCAGACTGCCCAGGTCGTAATTGAGAAATATTTTCAACTGGAGCTTCAGGTAAAGCTGCAACTTGATCGGGTCTTAAAGTTGGCGCGGTAGCATTATTTGCTTCTGCTTCTGAAGTTGTAGTTGGAAGTGGAGGTAGATTTTCTCTAGCATTTGCTTCTACTTCAGCTTGTTGACTTTGGACTTGAGCTGCTTGTTCTTGTTGAATTTCATTTACAAGACCTTGAGACGCAGTTGCAATAGCTTCAGGTTTGACTTCAGTTTGAACACTTTGAGTTGCTTGTAAGTATTCTTGAGCTGTAGAGTCTTGTGCGATAACCACAGGCTCAGCATCAACCACAGTTTGTCCATTTATTTTAACATCGGCTCCGACCTGAACTCTTTGATTTACTTCCCCTTCTTGATTTATCTCATCTGGAAGATTTGTGACTTGACTAGCTGCTCTATTTCTCATACTTTCAGCAATCATTTCTGAACGTTCAGGTTCGGTTGCACTTGCAAGTGGACTGTTTTCTTTAACTTCTTCTAACTGATCAACTCTAGCTTGATTAACGACTTCTCCATTTGCATTCCGTCCAGTAATTGCTTCAAGTGTGCCTGGAGCTGGTTTTGGCGCGGTTGCAGCTTGTTGAGGTTGAGCCTCAGGAGACGCTGCTACTGTTGGCACTTCAGGTTCTGGTGCAGGAGCTGGTTGTTGTGTAACAATTGGCTCAGGAGCTGCTTGAGCTGGTTCAACAGGTTGAATAGCTGGAGTTGGTTCTGGTCTAGGTGCTGGGGCAGGAGTTTGCGCTACTGGCTCAGGTGCAGGAGCTGGTTTTGGAGCTGGGGCTGCAGCACGAACTGGAGTTGCTTCGGGTGCAGGTGCTGGAGCTGGTGCTGGGGCAGGAGCTTCAACTCTAACTGGTGCAGGAGTTGGAGGAGGTGTAGCAGGTTGTGCAGGTGCAGGAGGTGGAGTTACAGCAACTGGCTCGGGAGCTGGGGCTTGCTGTTGTAAAACAGCAGCGTGAGAATTAGCAGTATTTCTCTGAGCATTTTCTAAAATTCTATCTCTTTGAGATTTTACTTCAGCTTCTTGAGAAGGATTCTCTCCACCAACAACACCTTCTGCTGCTGCTGATTCAGAATACTGTACCATTTGTATTCTAGATGTATCGATTGTATTTGGATTTAAGGCGTTGAGTGCTTTTTCAATAGGTACTACCACTAAGGTTGCCTTACCCTCTGCATCAACTGCACTACCAGCAACTAATAATTTTTGGCCACCGACATCAAGAACTTGTCCGCTACTTCCAGCTTCAATTGTTTGATCACCAATTACAAATGCAAAATCATTTGCGGATGCTGTACTATCAACACTTACTGCATCTAACCCTTTGATTAGCATTGTACCACTTGGGCCATGATCTGTAATTATCGCAGCTGATGGTAAATCTACTGAAATAGCACTGTCATTTAACAAGTTAGCAATTTGCATTCTAACTCCTTCATCATTGACTGCATGAGCAGGTAGACCTTTAACATTCAAGCCATTAAGCGTTAATCCTGGATCACCTTCATGATGTGCATTGATTTCAACATTGAAATTCTGACCATTAAGCGATACTGTTCCTCTGGTTTCTTTTTTGCCAGTTATGTCGATTTTGGTTCTACTCTCAATTCTACCTACTATATTTCTAATACCTGTTTCTGTATAAAGTGCGGCGGCGGCAGTTTCCAAACCAGATGCTCCTTGGGCACCCCAATCTTGAACGTTTCTTCCAATTGTAGTTCCACTATCATTTACTAAGTCCAAAGCACTACCTGTTGTTAATTTGGCATTAGCATATTCTCCAATACTAACAAGACCTTCACCAGCTAGATGAGAAGACTTAAATAGCATTCCTAGACCAATACCTTGTGCTGTCATCATTGCATAACTCTTAGCAATTCCAGCGTGTCTATCAATAGTCTTCATTGCTTTTTGATTAGAAACATAGCTAATTATGTTTAAAATTTCTTCAACAATTGCAATTCCACTAAATTTTTGGAAAACCTGTTCTGTAGATAAGTTTGATAAATAATCTAAAATTTGATTATATCCATATCCACCTTTCGCCACATCCTGATTAGTGATTTCACTAGCAAGCCAGTCTTGCATGCCATGATTAGTAATCAATTCTTGTTTGAGTTCATTTAAGAAACCTAATTCTTTTTTCTCTATAGCGAGGTCTAATAATTTTTGAGTTAACATTCTACTCTCAAACCTTGAAGAGTCAAGATAATTTACGATACCTCTTGTTAATGGAGTACTATCTAAAAGTGAAATAGTGGATTCTCCGATTTGCTGTTTTGCTTTATCAACAAACTGCATTACCTGACTATTTTCAGAATAGTATTTTTTAGCAGAATTTATTTTTTCTCCTGCCCAGCCAAATAACTTACCAATACCTTTTGTTAAGGCAGTCTCTTTTGGTGGTCTATTCAGTCTATTAATTACTTTTTCAACTTTCTCATCAACAACTTCTAAGGCACTATCGCCAACATCAACGGATAAATCTTGAGCTGCATTAACCAATTGAGGATTATTTGTAGAATCAACTTGAGTGATTAAATTATTAATTAAATTAGATATCATTTGCAAATCTTGACCACTAAAGTAAGCAAAATCTTGAACTTGATCAGCATTTAATTTGAATGAGTCGACAGAGAAAAATTTCTTTATATCATTTAAATTTATTTTACCTAACCCTTCAATCCCAATGCTTTTAGAACCAGTTGATCTATCCTTTGCTTTTTCAAGCAATTGTGTACTCATTGTAAGAACTGCTTTTAGCTGATCTTCAGGACTGGCCCCTGACTTTCTTAAAAGATTTAATCTTTCATTTATTACTTTTGCTCCACTTAGAGAGCTCATATCCGCCATTTGAAGAATTGTTGCAGCTTGATAAGGCACAGTAATCAAATTTAGTCCTGCAGCTCCTGCTCCATTAATTGCTGTAGCAAACTGTGGGGCAACATTACTTGCTACATTAGTGATTGCAGCAATCGTTTGTGATGGGATTCTGGTAGCTAGGGTTTTTACAAAACCCAAAGTTCCCCCCATTCTTGATTCAGTTCTAAGGTATCTACTATTTTGGTCGCCATCTAATACAGTTTTTTCAACTCCAAAGAACTGGTCTACTTGAGATCCTACGCTTTCAATATTAGACCCTGATTCTACTGTTTTTACTGATGATTCTATAGATTTACAAATTGCCTCTAGTGTACTGGTCATTACACCATGAACCTCCAATGCGTAACTACTACCTGTATCATTAAGTGCAGCAGACCCACCAACCATAGATTGTTTTATCTCATCTTGTTGCCATGCAGGTAATTGTGCCATTTCCTCTCTAAGGATACTACTAACGTCACCACCATCTTGTTGTCCCAAATAAACCTTCATTATTAACTCAGATAAAACTGGTTGCAGATTAATATGCAAATCTTTAGTTTTTTCAAACTTAGAAAGATCATCAAGCCCTTTAGCACCATATTTTACGCTATCTCTTGCAAAACTTTGCAACGTTCTCCAAGCATCTCGTTTACCTGATACAACTTCACCTAAAGCTTTCATCATTCCACCACCTTGGATTGTGACATTCCCCTGAGTATCTTCAACCACGTCTCCACCAACAAAGTTTTCAGATAAATTTCTAGCTGCTTTAATTGCAAAAGATTCAGCTAACTTTTGCCTCAACATTTGAGACTCTAAGGTTGATCTATCTAATTGAGAATTACTTAAGTTTTGAGATTCTAATTGTGATATAGTTGAAGTAGGCATATTATACGGTTTCTTTAATTAATGAGTGAATTATATTTGGTTCGTAAGAAAAATCCATTTCGTCACAAAGTGATTTATATTTTGTAACTATTGATTTTACTACATATTCTGAAATTGCAGGTACTGATACCATAATCCCAGCTATAATCTGCATCAATTCTTCAGAATCTTCAGCTGATTCTCCTAGTTTTTTAATTTCCAGAAGTAAGTTGTTTTCTTCAAATAAGGTATATAGGCTTGCCATAATTGAGTCTATAAATTCGACCCTTAGATTTGTTTCGATATTGATTCTTTGGTCTTCTGTTTGGTTTTTGTAGGAGTTAGTTTGTCCCATTTTCAATAAAATATCATCCATACAAATCTGAATATAATCTATTTAAATAAGTTCAAAATCATCAGTAACTTTGGATTGAGATGAGATAGTTTTATTAGCGTAAACTGCACCCCCCTTCCCCCTACTCTCTAAAGAGGCTAAAAATCTTTTTCTTTATTCTTGAGACATTTGAATTGGAATATGATGTTTTTATATAAAATTTAATTTAAAGTTAGTTTTTTTTGGTTTTTGATTGTACTTATAATACCCATTGATAGGGTTAATTGGCTATTTAGTATAGTTTTATGTACTTTCACTGACTTAATTATAGCACAGTTTTAAGGCTTTGTCATATTTTTTTTGATTGTAGAAATAAGAGTAGATCTTGAAGAATTATGAATAAACATTTGCCATCGTGGAATTGGCGATACGGTGATTCGGGTATACGGAAAAAAAGGAGGGAGTGGAATTGGAAATGGAAAGCAGGAGCTTTCCTCTACGAAACAAAAAAAAAGGGGGGGGGATGGCGATACGGTGATCGCCGCTACTTAGCTTTGGAGATTTAAATTTTTATAATAAACTAAGGATTTGGCTGATCAAGAGGGTTCTTATAGCTACAACACTGACCTGTTACCTCTTTACATTTAATACATACCCAAATCCAACAATAATTCATGACAATACCATGAGGAAACCCTTCATTTGTAAGTTGGGTTTGAAGATCTTTAATTCCAAGTGTGTGGGCTCCAGTACAAGGCAAATTGGTCGCATTTTCTAACATATCAAGAGATAACAATAAGTTACAGTTGTCAATTACTATTAGCTTAAATGATTTATCAAACTAAATAGCCGTACAGGTCACAACAGTTTGGTAGCTACCTACCCTAGAATAAGCAGGTAATAAGTATCTAAAGTAGGAATCGATTTCGAAACTTCCGTTACCGGAGGACTGATCTGCTGTAGCTAAGACAAATGGGTCTACAAAGCTAGTTACATTTCTACTTTGACCTAATAAAACCCCTGTAAATTGCTCACCTCCAATCTTTCTAATACCATCAGTCTGATTACCGAACCGGTTAGGTACAGTTAGAGTATTTTCAGGATTTGTGCTGTCAATAAAGTCTTGAGTGACAACACAGCTTACGTTCCAGCCTGGGATGCTTGGCCTTGTATCTACTACTTCAATTGGGCTGACTAGGGTTTGACTTTGAATATCGGTAGCTGCTACTTGGAAATTTCCAAAACTGACTAAATCTGGAGTTTCAAGAGTCAAAAAACCTCCTGTTGAGTAGCCAAAATAGACTACGGTTCTATCGACTTGATATGGTAAGAATATCCTTTGAGCGTTGCCTCCTGTAGTTTGATAGGCTGTCAGTGGAGTGGTGTGATAGATCTGGTAATTGGTGTCCCCTTCAAGGGCATCAAAACAGCCCACATCTACCCCAGCATTAAATTCAATCTCGGCACAAAAAGCTCCCCCACGATCATAAAATCCAGTAGGGCAAGACCCGATATATGAAGAGTTAATACCCATTGGGATGGGGTTACTACTAGAACCAGGGGCGATGTCATCGGAGGCGTTTCCATACCCATTCCAAGTCGTTAGACCTTGAGCATAGGTCATAATAAAGTACCAATACCTACGGATATACTGAGTGTATGTCTGAGTATTGTCAGCTGTTAGGGTAGCAGAAAGATTATCATAGGTTCCCATTCTAAAGTATGGTTGAAAACCTGATCCATTGTAACATTGAGCTTCATAATCTGCCCACTGATCAGGAAAACGTGGATTTTCTCCAACAGGTCTACAAAAAAGTGTTGCTCCTACGGCTTGAGGTTGGTAGCCAAAATCACAACCTGGATCACTTTCACTATTTTTCCACATACGAGTAGCAAAATGCATTATACCACCTTTTTCATTGATACAGGTTCTGTAAGTCAGAGTATCTCCTGGATTCATTTCTTTGGTGAAATAAGTTGTGTTACTGTTATCTCTAGCCCAGTATGGATCGTCATTAAACGCAAAAGTGGTTTCATATGGAATTGCACTGTCGTTATAATTGATAAAGTTAGCAACGTGGGCGTATCGTGCAAGAACGTCACTGCCACTACAGCTACCATCAAGTTGCAAAGCTCCACCTCTAGGGCAAGTTCTAGAGGTAGTTTGGGATATGATTTTTTCACAAGTGTTAGTTGGTGGGTAATAGGTAAAATCTCCAGAACAGATTTTGGTGGTAGTTTGAGTGGTCGTAGGAGCGTTTGAGAGTAATGATTCTATCTGATTTCCCTGCCCATCTAGTAGATTAAATTCTTGATTGGCTTCTAAGGTCTCAGTTTGATCCAATTGACCATCGTTATCTTCATCAAAAAAGACAGCAGGACAGATCTTGGATTCGTAATTACAATAAAAATCTTGATCAGTTCTAAATTCGGCATCGGATAACTGCACATTTCTAAGTCCACCGAGAGGCTCTAAATATGGACATTTAAATTCTCCAGCATTTACAAAATTAATCGAGAGATCTTGACTAGGTCTATCAGTGGTGACCCCGTCCCCGCTAAGACTAGCTGTGGATTTGGAAATAGTGATAGTTTCTTCTATTTTATCGGTTTTACTAAGGCTAAATTGGACATACCCTCTAGAATTATTAAGACTGCTAGAGTACAAATCAGCGGTAGTAGAATTTGACGCGCTAAACCCAATGCCAACTAAGCTTTCACACTGACCATTGGTAAGAGAAGTGGCCGTACTAGAAGAATTAAAGGTTGTAGTTAAGTAGATATTAACTGAGCCGTTGGTGCAACTTTGGACCTGACCATAACGCTGACCCAAAATGCTGGTTACTTGATCTTGAGGGGAGGCGAAGCTAGCACCAAATTTACTTTGACATTGCGCTGTAGTAAGTGGAGCAAGGGCTTGAGAGTTGTTTGCAAGACCTGGATAATAACCTCGAACTGTTCCATTGTTACAGGATTGGTTATGAAGATAATTTCTACCTATTAAATCTATACTTTCCACTTGTCCATTACTAAAGCCTGCACCAAAAGTTGTATTGCAAGTCGAGTTTTCAAGCGGGGACTGAGTAGGAGAATTATTGAAAGTATTTAAAATATAGAATCTACTGCTACCATTACTACATGATTGCAGGTGAGCGTAGCGGAAACGACTCATATCCAGTGTGCCAGCTGCTTGTGAATTGCTTTGCCCAAAAAGACCAGCGCTAGGCGAGACGGTGATATTACTACCACTGACTATACTGCTACTAAGACCGCCACCTATTTGAACTGAATCAGTACTACATAGAGGCGTTGTGGAATTTGCAGGAAGAAGGCAGTTGGTAATTGGGGTTTGAGCATCAAGGGTTAGCTTGGCTGGAAGGGTTAAGTTTAATCGACTATTGGATACTGCGAAATTAAGGTTATTTTTGTACCAAACTCTAAATAATACCTTGTCGTTAGTAGACACGTTATTAAGATTTGTAGTCCAGTTGTTACCACCATCACTTGAAACTTCCCAGACCATTTCAGTATCATAGCCAGTCTCAGGAATCACATAAATACTACTTGCTTTGGAGTTAGTAAGAGTTGAGATTGCATTGCCACTGAGGCTCAAATCAGTTCCATGTGAAGAAGAAAGACTGAGGCTATTGCTAGATATCATATCATAGTTGATATACCCATATCCTCTAGAAATATCAACAGTGTCCAAGCTTGCTACTCCACTGAAACTAGTATTAACAGGAGCTGAAGCGCTTCCACCAGCACAATTTAAAGTATCGGTAGCAGAATTATTGACCTTGGTTGCTGAGTTAAATATTGAATTGGAGTAATTAATCAACACACTCAAGTCATTTTGATCAGATCCTGGAGTCGATAAGTTTTGCTGGTAATTACATTGTTGCAAGTGAAGGTATCTGTTTCCTAACAGATCTAAGCTCTGAGCGGCGCTATAATCAGTTTTAGGAATTCTATTTAGCGAACCAGCATCTCCTCCTCCGCAATTAATCGAGCCTCCTACCGTATTAGAAATTGATGTACCTGTAGAATAATTAGAAGTTTGTAAACTTGGAATAAGCAAAGAATAGTCGTTTTGGAAGTTATTAGGGAGTCCTTCATTTTGGAAGTAAGTACACTGCTGCAGGTTTAGATATCTATTTCCAGAGAGTAGGTAGTTGCCAGTATTACTTATGCTGTTGTTGAGAACTAAACTGGCTGTACCTGACCCACAATTGATACCAGTTAATAGATTATTAGACAGCGTTGTTGCTGAGTTTATAGCAGGGTTTCCTATATTTATAAAATTACTCAAGTCGCTGTGATTACTACTAGCTAAACCTCCAGTTCCTTGGGAATTATTGGTGTAAATACATTGAGCTAAGTTTAAATATTTCTTCTTACCAAACTCAAGATTAGAAGTGGTTTCGGTATTAGAGTAGCTGTAATAGCCAATATTTGGAGCAATGTTAAAGCTTGTTCCACTAAGATTGATATTTCTACTAGTAGAATCGGCGATTTGGTTGGTTGGTTGACCTGTTAGGGTAAAATTAGCTGGTATAGAATCTTGCAATTGCGCTGAAGTTAAAGAAGTTGTGGAGGTGTTGTTATAGTAAAGCCTTGTATTTACAGTATCACCTGCTTTAATGTTGATTTTACGGTATAATCTATTGTTTCTCTGGTATAGTTTTTCGATACAAATCTGGCCATTATTAAAATTGGTTCTAGATTGACTGCTATACGTATTACAATCAGCGGGGTTAAAGCCAACAGCTTCTTCTTCGCCTTGAGCAGTAACAGGATTGTTTGAAATTTCTACCGTACCTTTAGTTGCATACCCTGTGCCTAGATCAACATTCAAATTTCTAATTCCAATAGCTGCTCCAGAAGTTGGAACGCTTACACACTGCAAACCCGCTGAACTTGTTCCATTATTTATTATGGCGCAGTTGTTACTTTGACTTGTAGCTCCTTGGATTTGAACTAAGATAGGATTAGCTGGTAAGAAATAGACATTTGTAGCTGACCCAGTCAGTGGAAATTTGCAGGTTGCAATACTTCCTGGTGTAAGTGGATCTGGACTACAACTGCCATTACCTACCCCTAAATTATCCAAAATATAGCCTAGATCATTGGCTGTAAGATAACATTGAGTTGGTGAATATGGAAGCCACCCTCCAGTTGGGCATTTGGCATTGTAAGTAATTCCACTTCCTTGACTACAGGTTCCGTCATTATTGTATGTATCTCCTGGTACACAGACGTTGCGGTTGGTTTCAATAATTGCGCACCTACTAGAGCTATTATCAAAGCTGTATCCTGATGGACAAACGATTCCAGCCTGCGCTACTCTGGTACTATCAAAACGTAAAAACCCTACACTCCACAGAAGTCCAGCTGCCATAATACCAAGGCCAAAAGTTGCTCCAAAAGCAACTAGTAATTTTCTATGTCTGCGGTTTTTGAGATCAATAGGAAGGTTAAGCCAAATATCAATAAGTCTATTTTTGAGATACAAATAAGCTTTTAGTAACTGGTGATCAGTTGATTTTAAGATTTTTTTGATTTTTGTTTTCCAGTTCATATGCTTATTTTTTGATCTCTTCAGAATTTGTTTTTTTCTCTACAGAAGCTTTTTTAAGTTGCTTTTGATTGTATTTTTTATATCCCCAAAGCCCACCATAAACTAAGCTTAAACTAAGAATAATACCAGCTACAAGATTAAGCAGGAGTGACTGCCAAAATGGTTTTTCTGTAATTACTTCTTTTGGTTCCAAAGCATCTCTAACCTCAGCTGACTCGATTCCTTTGTAATAATCACTAGCTAGATACTCAAACTGGCTCTCCAAAACTTTCTCGCTTGTATCGTAGCTGAATCCTTCTGGTAGGTAAGCGAGATGTGTTGGGGTTGATTTGTAGGTTAGTTTTATTTGTACTTGTCCTGGCTGTAAAAGTGTCTCAGTTGGGATGACTAGGGTACTGTTTTGACCTGGAAAAAGACTTTTGCGAAATTCTCCTGATTCTTCTATCCCTCCTGCCATACTGATCTCGTATTTTCCTTCAAGGTTTGCAAACACATTTCCCTCATTTACACCTTGGACTAGTAAATGTAAGTTTTTGTTGATCAAATTGTATTGACTTACCAATTGTTCATAATCATCTCTACTCGGATGGATTGGTTGTAAATTTTCTAATTTATTACTGGATCTAAAATCACTACCAACTAAGATAAAGACTTTACTAGCAACTTGTGATTCTACATTGACTCCAGCTGACTCATCTTGGATTTGACTTATTGTAAGCCCTCCAGCGTATTCCCCGTCCTCTAGATCATCTGGTAGAGTGACTGTAAAAGGTAGTTCCAAATTGGTTTGAGCAGGTAAAGCTAGAGTTGTGGCTTCAAATTTTATCCATTCATTGAACATGCTAGATTCTTTGCCTTGCTTGAGAGTAAAGACTCCTTCATCGTTAAATAAAGCATCTTTGGATCCGACATTTACACTTGTATCAGCAGTGTCTAGGTTATAAACTAAGGCCTTGTCACTGATACTTTGCCCAGCCTCCATCTTGTAAACAAAGCTACTAACAAATCCTGAATCGTCTTTAGTAATAGGGCCGATACTAACTCTTGCTTGAATATTTGGAGCCCACAAAAAACTAAAAGCCAAGCTTAGAGCTGAGATTGTTAGGAGGCTGATTTTAAATTTTTTTAGAGTCATAGCTTATGATTTTGATGAATTATCTATTAATTGAATTTTGGTTATGCCATAGCTGCCAACTTCCATTCTAAAGGTCGTTAAGGCTCCCCACTTCTCTCCCTTCGAGTCAGTAATAACTACTAAGAATTCTTGTAAATTGGTTTTTTGATCCTGATTTTGCAAAGTAGCAATACATAAATTTGTCTCTACTTTAGAAGTTAATTGAGTCCAACTATCTTTTGATCCAAAGCTTCTGAAACTAACTTTGCAGCTTGTAATATCTGAGCTATGCTTAGTTGTAAGTGATAGACTTTCTTGAGAAAACATGGCAGTTCTACCTGAAGTAGTGCCAAAACTTAAGCTTTCTTTGGGAAGTAGGTAGGTAAATGATAGTGGATTTGCCCCTGCAGTTGCGTCTCTAAAATCTGGAATTGCATTGTTATTTGCATCTATAAGCTGACCTTGGCAAACAGGCGGAAAGACGCTGAAATTACAACTAAATGAGCCTTTTTCATCTCCATCTAAGACACCGTCATTATCACTATCAGTGTCTCTAAAATCAGGGATGCCATCTCCATCACTATCGCAAGGGTTACCAGCACCGACACCATTTGTACAAACTCTTTCAATAGAATCAGGGATACCGTCATTATCTGAGTCAGTGTCTAAATAATCAGGAATGCCATCTTTATCAGTATCAGCGCAGTTTTTACCCTCACTATTTCCACACTCATTTCCATTGAAAATCCCATCTTGATCATCATCACCCTGGGGGTTAAATGCTGTTTCAAGCCGGATTGTAGCCTTTTGCAAGATTACTCCTTTGGTTCGAATCAAAACCGGAAAACTCCCTGCTCTGAGCCCTGAAGTAGGTAACTTACACTCTAAAAAGGTAGCGTTTACAACCGCGCAACCAACCCTATCAACCCCAGATGTTGCCCCTTCGATCTGAGCTCTAAAATCTGCTGGAAAGATATAGATTGATCTACTGTCCCCTGTAACGTTAAATCTACAAGTAGCGATATTAGTCACAATCACAGGCTCATTAATACATTGACCGTTGCTGATATTGGTTTCCACATTTAATTCATTTCCACCGATTAAAATCTCTACTTGAGTAGAGCCAAAGTTTTGCCCAGCTAAAAAGAATTCAGTCTGGATTCCATAGCTTCCCCCGCTTGGATTAACTTTAATAATATCCCCAATTTTCATATTGTATGGGTCTGTCAAAACATTTTCTTTGAGCTTGAGTCTAAAATCCACCCTACCCCTCCAGGTGCCAAAATCAGAATTATTAAAAGAATCTGTAGCTTTTGGTAAAAGCGTATTTACAGTATTTCCAAGGCTTCCATCTCCATTTACACACTGACCTGCTGGAGCTGCAATAGTAGCTGTCTTTGGAGTATAATTAATAATGGTTAGATTTTTCCCATTTACGTTTTGAGTACTTATAATTCCAGAGCCTGCTGCATCATTGATACAAGTCGAATTGCCGCTATAAGTATCTTTTAAAAATCCTTGAGTATAGCTTAGCCTTTCATCAAGAGTAATTTTGATCTGAGCTTGTCCATTAAAGTCAGTGTTTTTGTTGGCGTTATCATAAAAAACGGAGAGCTGGACCACTTGAGATGGGTACAAAGTAATTTGCTGCAAAGCAGAGGCTTCACTGACACGGTTGCCAAAGAGCTGAGAAGATGAGGAATACAATAGGGCAAAGACAATTAGAAGGGTAGTAAGAACTGCAAACACAGACACCCAAAATCTTCCTTTAACAATCTTTTTAAGACTATAGCCCACTTTTATTTTTGTTTACGTTTGTAAAGTAAATAAAGTATAGCAGAGGTTTTGGAAATGAGCAAGGCTATTTTGTAACTTATTTAATTAACTCTTAGTCTTGATACTTTATTTCAACAGCTTCACCATCTTGGTATTGTACAAATAGTTTCTCATCTTCAACAAAAAGGCTAAGATAAGACCCTTTTTGACACTCAAATTTACTACCCGCTGTGGCTAGATTTGTAAGTTCAGATAATAGACCATCGTGAGTTACCAAGATGATTAAGGTCTTGGGGCCGATTTTATGATCTATGAATCCAATTAATCTTAACATTTTAGAAAGCAGCCTGACCCCTCTTTGTCTTACTTCTTGATAAGACTCTGTCTCACTTATTCTCTTAAGTGCTTCAGGCTCTGAAAGACTGTCTTTGAAAGCAGCATCTTGCAAGAAATAAGGGCCTAAAGGTAGATCATTTGGATTACTTTGTGCTTTTTCAATAGTAATTTCTGGACCTTCCTTATCCAGCTGAATTTTACCACCACTAACTAACTTTGAAAATAGCCCCCAATCAAAATTTCTAACTTCATCTAATAATTCAGTTATTCTAATACCGCCATCGCCATTTCTTTCAAGTATTTTAATCTGTTGCTGATCTGAAACTTGTTGATTTTTCTCTTCAAAAACTCCTTTAATTAAATTTGCTGTGTGTAGTGCTCTGCCTTTTGGAGAAGAAAAAAACCTCACTCTTTTAATCAGTGGATTCCCTTCATGATCATATAAAGTAGATATTAGTCTCTCTGCTTCTGCAATTACTCCATCTATACCTTCTTCAGTAAGATCATTTGCATCCTCAGCAGATACATTACCTTGATTATATGGTGTTAAACCATGACGTACTAAAGCAATTCCTGGTATTTGCTGTGACTGCTTTGCTTCTATAGACAAATTATAAGTTTACCAATTTTCCTTGATCTAAGCAAATAACAGCAAAATTGTAAAATTCTTTAGCAGCTTTAATCGACTCTTCATTTAAGGTGTAAAGCTTGGGCGAAATATTTATGATCATTAAAAGTGTGATAACAAGTGGTAACCTTTCTTTGATAGTTTTATCGCCAGTTTGAGATATGTATTGATCTATAAAAAATTCAAGTAGTTGTTTGTAGAGATTTTTTTTGGTTTTTATAAACAGCCAAATATATTGAGAAACCCACCAACCAACATCAATAGCTGGATCACCATAAGGTATTCTAGAGTAATCAATTACCCAGTTACTCCCATCCTTTTTAAAATAAAAATTTGCCCCCCAAAAGTCACCATGAACACAAACTAACTTACTATCAAAACCTTCCAATCTATAAATATCCTTTATCATTAAACCGATTAATTCGCCATGCTTTGATCTTGGTAAAACAGAGTGATTATCTCCAAAATCAGAGAGTAAAGCTAAAGCTAATTCAGGATTTGTAATCAGATTTCTCCAAGCATCTTTAGCTACCATAGTTGTATTTTCTATGATATATTTAGGGATGTTGTTGTTTTGAAGTTTAATCAGGAATTTTAGTACACTTTTTATTTCTTTCTTATCTATATCAGTTATCTCTTGTTCCGCACTTTTGTTGTGAAGCATTTCCCAATAACTTTTTCCATCTGGTTCATACTCCATAATTTGGATCAAATAATCATCATCTTTTAGCTCAGTTAAGGGGTGGAGATTATTATCTTGAACTTGTAAGTTTAGAAGAATTTTTGGATTGAGTCTTAGCTTATCTGCCATACTCTGACTTAAAACCAGATTTGCTAAGTTTCGCTCATTATATTCAAATCCTTGCCTATTGGATTTTAAAACTTTTAGAATTAATTCTTGTTTGTCTGTACTATTCAATTTGAAGATCTGAGATTGAAAACCTTCAGTCAAAGGCTCAATTCTTTCAATATCAAACCCAACTTTTATATTAGATAAAATTGTTTTCAATTTACTAATATCGATTTCTTTAATAAAATTATCTTGTTTCATTTAGTCTATATAAATCAAGAATATAAGTGTTAGTCAATTTTACCTCACCTTATCGATCTCAGTTTGCATGGTTTTTGCTGGCACTGCTCCTGAAACTATTCCCCCTAAAATCATAAATAAAAATCTGCTTATAAAACCCATTAATTTTAATTACTTGAGTCGGTTCTAAGTCATCTATAGCAAACGTAATGCTAACTACAAAATGATTTTTAAGCTTTCCCTGCTCATACATTCGAGTCAAGATACTGTTCCCTAGATAGGCTATGATTATAGCTTTATCAGCCATTTCATATTCGATCACATCACTTTGTATAATCTCTATTTTTCTATTAAAAACCAAGTTTAATAGCCTTGCTCCTTGAAAAGTCCAGTACTCACCTTCTACCCCAATTACTTTTTTAAATCCTAAATTTTTATGTAAGTTATGGCTTGTTGTTGCTAGCCCGCAACCTGGTTCATACAAAATAAAATCCTTTACATCGATCTTAAAGGTTGTAAAAACTGGTTTTAGTATGCCATCAAGACCAGGGATAATACTTGGCAAGAAACCAATTCGATTTGGCCTAGAGTTAAATCTTAGCTGAGAGATTGCAACTACAATTATAAATCCCAAACCCAAAACAGCAATTAGTGTTAAGAAAAATTGTATTAAATTAACAATCATTTAATTGACAAAAACGAGAATATAGATCTCTTATTAGGATGTATTGTTGTGATAAACTCTGCCATTGTCAAGTTATTTATGTCAAAAACTACTAACCAAAACAAAGCAAAATCTGCTATTTCTTTCTCTTCAATTGATACCCAAAGAGATATAAGAATTGAAAAACTAAAAAAACTAAGAAGTCTTGGTATTGACCCTTTTACCCCAAATTCTAGACGGGATTTTGAGCTTGATTTTATAAAACATTGGTTTGATTTCATCCACAAGTTTAACTACTCCCCGATTATTGAAGAAGATGAGGAGCTGAATAATTTTGATTATTTCCTGCATCTCGTACTCTTTCCTCGAACACTTTTGGAAAAAATGGAAGAAAAACTACATCTTAGATATACTGTTAGACAAATGGGACTAGATCCCGATGAGGATGAAGATGTCTTTGGAGAAGATTTTGATCAATCTACAATTGATGAAGCAAGAGTTTGTCTTGGGGCAGTTCTAAAGCTCAGTGAAGATCGCAGAATGGATATGTTGAGAACTTATCTAAACTACGTTCCACTACATGAAAATGACAAAGAAGAAAACGAAGGAAGGTTAACCATTTCTGTTAAAGCAAATCAAAAAGTCACTCTTTCAGGAAGGATTAAATCCAAAAGAACAAGTGGTAAAATCGCTTTTGCAACTGTCGAAGATGAACACTGCCCAGATGGTTTTCAGTTTATCTTGAAAAAAGATGATCTTCCAGCTGAAACTACAAACCAAGGTTTAAGTTTTGATAGTTTTATCGAGTTGATAGATGAGGGTGATTACATTCAGGCCTACGGAAGACTTGATTATTCCCAAAGAGGCGAGCCTAGTTTATTTGTAGAAAAATTAATGATTCTAACCAAGTCACTTAAACCACTTCCAGAAAAACTAGAAGACGTAGAGCTAAGGTTTAGACAAAGATACGTGGACATGAAACTAAATACTGAGGTAAGAGATATCTTGGTTAAAAAGTCCAAATTTTGGAGTCATACCAAAGACTTTATGGATGATAATCGGTTTTTACAAGTTGAGGCCCCGATCATGCAAGAAACTACAGGCGGAGCTGAGGCTAATCCTTTTGTCACTCACCATGACGCTTTGGATCAAGATTACTACCTGGGAATTTCTCCTGAATTGCATCTCAAAAGATTTGTAGTTGGTGGCTTCGAAAAAGTCTATGATCTTGGTAGAAACTTTAGAAATGAAGGTATTGATGATGAGCATTTACAAGAATTTACAAGAGTTGAGTTTTATTGGGCATATGCCAATCATGATAATCTAATCGCTTTTACTGAAAGACTTATTAAATACGTGATTGAAAAAACTTTTGGTACTAGTGCCCTGCTTTACAAAGAAAAAAATGAAAAAGGTGAGTTTACAGGTAACGATACTTTAGTTGACTGGTCCAAAGACTGGCCTAGGATGAGTTATTATGACTTTATCCAACACTTTGGCGGGATTGATATTTCCAAAATGGATGAAGCTGAACTTAGAAAAACTGCAATTTCACTAGGTATCAAAGTAGATGAAGCTGATGGTTTTGGCAGGCTTACTGATTTAATTTATAAAAAAGTAGCAAGACCAAGGTGTATTGAACCTGTCTGGCTTATTGACGTCCCTACCCGGATGTCTCCTTTAGCTAAAAAAGATCCCAGCAACCCAGAAGTATCTTTAAGATCACATTTACTAGCCTATGGTAGCGAGTTAACTAATGGTTTTTCTGAGCTTAATGACCCAATCGAGCAATTAGAAAGGTTTATGGAGCAACAAAGCCTGCGAGATGGTGGGGATGATGAGGCTATGATGCTGGATACTGATTATGTAAATGCTCTTGAATACGGTATGCCACCAACTGTAGGTTTTGCTTATTCAGAGAGATTATTTGCTGCCTTGATGAATTGCACAATTCGCGAATCCTCTCCATTTCCTTTGATGAGAAATATTGATACTGCCAAAAAGCGAACTATGCGAGCCGATGTCATTATCCTTGACGATGAAAGTATTCCAGCTTGGTCAAAATTCAACACTGTAGCTCATCTTAATGCCTCTTTTGCTTCCAGAATTGGTAAAGCATTATTACACTACGATAAAAGTGAGACTAAAGATGGGGAAGAATTAGCAATGAATATCACGCATGCCATAATGATCAAAAAAACTGCTACTATGCAGGATCTTTGGACCATGAAAACTGAGGCGGAAAGCCTTGGACTATCAGTTAGTGTGTTTACTCAAGACATGCAAGATAGTAGCGATGATGATAAGGTCCATCACAATCATTTGATTAAAAACAAGTCAGAAATAAAGCTACTTGGAATTTTGATTTATGGTAAAAAGGGAGAAGTTGAAAGCATTACTGATGGCTGCGAACTATTTGAGTAGATTTTAACATAACCTATTATGTCATTCTGAACTCGTTTCAGAATCTTTTCCTATTATATGAGAAACAGACCCTGAAATAAATTCAGGGTGACATGCGGGTTTTGTAATTGAAATTATTGACATGTGCAAGCATGAAAGAAAAATTTTAACAGCAACGCTCGTTATTAATACATTGACAGTTTAGCTACAATTTTAAATGCTAAATCAAACCTGAGTCTCAATTTAAACTCTGCGTAATTTAATTTTAGTAGTTTTATGTTTAGAATATTATCCCATTTTGTTGTAAATATTCTTTTAGTTTATTTATTGTCTTTGATATTACCAAGTTTTGAAGTAGCTGATGTAACTGCGGCTTTTGTTTTTGTAGTTATCTTATCAATAATTAATTTTATAGTGATGCCTGTAGTTAGGGTTTTGGCTCTACCTTTGACTCTGTTAACTTTTGGCTTGTTTAATATAGTTATCAATCTAATTGCCATTTGGATAGCTACAAACATCGATGGCATTACTGTATCTGGAGATTTTGCAGAAAAAACTATTACCCTTCTTATAATTTCAGTGGTTTTATCAATAGGCCACAGTTTTGTGAGTAAATATATCGAAGATTAAGCTTATGTCTAAATTTAAATTCAACAAATTATATACTATACTGACCATAACAGGAGTGCTTATTCCAGTCATTGGTTTAAGTTTTTTAATCAATACTAATGCAAATTCTGGTCCACAATACCGATCAAAATTAAGTGATTCAAGCAGCTTCTTAGAAACAAGTAAACTTTTAGATGAAATTGCATCAACTAATTCTACAATTGACTCAATTCCTGAAACTGGCGAGCAGGCTTCTACAGCAATAACTCCTAGGGACGATCAACAAATGGAAAATATAGATCGAGATCTTGACCCAAATTTTGTAGATATTGTATTTGATCCTCAACAAATCACTCCCCCTGCCCCTTTCTCCCAAACATCACTTGATCAAAGTAAGTCCGTATTTACTACTTTAGCTGTCCCCAATACTTTAGTTGGCTTCTCCTCTAGTTCTTTACAACCGATGCAGCAAGGTGTGGCAATTCCAACTAGCTTCACTGTTAGTTTTGAGCAAGCACCTACAGAGGATTTGATCTCGGCTTTACAGTTTTACCCAGAAACAGAATTTACTACGAGTTTAAATGGTAGAAATCTAACAGTAATTCCAACAAGATTAAATAGATATAGTGAATACGTTTTTGGACTTAGAAGAACTGTTATTTGTAGTGATACCAATTGTTCTGGCGAGACAGAAAAATGGAGCTATTCAATACCATTTAGAACTGCTCACTGGGAAAAAATAGTCTATGGTTACAGTGTTTTAAATAGACCATTAGAGGCCTGGATTTTTGGTAGTTCAAATAGCAGCGGTAAAAGAATAATGCTTACAGGAGCAACCCATGGTGAAGAGTGGCATGCAGGAGGACTGTGGATGCTCAGAGATTTTATGATGGCTAATCCTCAAGAGTTACTTGGGAAAAATAAGACTTTTGTGATCATTCCTTATGTAAATATCGATGGTACAATCGTGCAAAAAACTACAGGTAGCTATGGTTTAGATGCTAGATACAATGCTAGAGGAGTTAATCTTAATCGTAGTTTCCCATCCGGCTGGATCCCTTGTCCTGTTTGCGGTGGTTTCGCTGCTTCTGAACCAGAAACTGATAAATTAATAGACATCATAAAACAAGAAAGCATTACTCACATGATAGCCTATCACAATCAATGGCCGCCTAGAGGGATTATTTTTATGGGAAATACTCGCAAACCTGCCACTCAAAACATGGCCTACTGGGTCTCTCAAAGAACAGGTTATCCTGTTGGAGTCTACAACGGCCCTGAGGTAGCTACTACTTCTTCGGTTCCAGGTGATCAAGTGGTTTGGGCTGAAAGCCAAGGAACAACATCAATACTTATTGAGGGAACTTACAGAGGTGTTACTGATTGGAATAAAAATTATCCCATGTATTTGGCTCTAATTCGAGAATTCTAATATGCACGACACTCACGGACACCTAGATATGTTATTGCAGCGTCAAGGTGTTTTGCCCCCCGACCAAAGAGAGGTTAGCTTTGGAGATTTGAATTCTGAACAGATCGATAAGTCTAGAGACGCAGCTAATCAATTGCTTCAAAACCATGATTGGTTTGTTCAAGTAGGTGTCAGTATCCAAAATTTTGATTTAGTCTACAAATTATTTGACCCAAATAAAAAAATTAAATACATTTTTGGCTCCCACCCTGAGCTTGTTGATAATGAATTCATCCCCGCTTCTTATTTAAAAAACTACCAAGATTATATTACTTCAAACTCTACTTTTTCTGACAAACAAGTAGTCGGCATGGGTGAAATTGGCCTTGATTATTATTACTCTCAAGATCCACAAATTATTAAAAAACAACAACATTTATTAGAAGGTTTGTTGCAAATTGCAAGTGAGAGAAATATTACTCCTGTGTTTCATGTTAGAGAAGCCTTTGATGATTTTTTTGCTATATTAGATAATTTTAAATCCTTACATGGTAAATTCTTAATCCATTGTTTTACTGGGAATACTGATAATTTGAGATCGATTTTGGACCGTGGAGGAAAAGTGGGGTACGGAGGGATAATTACTTTTGGTAAAAATGCTGATGATCTCAGAGAAACTGTTCAAATCTGTCCTCTGGGTAGCTTTGTCTTAGAAACTGATTTGCCATTTTTAGCCCCTACCCCAAAGCGTGGAAAGGATTGTCTACCTGTCTATATAGATTTAGTTGCTGAGAAAATTAGTGAATTAAAATCCATTTCCAAAGACCAAGTTTGGAAGGCAAGTAATAGTAACAGTGGACAACTTTTCCCATTTCTTTTAGTATCATAATAATTTTAATAATTAATCTAAATGTCTAATAACAAAAGAGCCCTTTTAATACTAGTAATCATTACTCTAATCTCACTTGGAATCTATAGTTTTCAAACCTATCAAGCTGGTAGAGAGACCATGGAGGTGGCTAGCAATCAGAGTCAAGAAATACAATCCAGTAATCAAAACTCCACATCAGATAATATATCAACTGCCCCTGATTTGTCAGGTAACTCAACTGATAGTCAAAGTAATATTTTAGCTGGTAGTTATACCGATTATGACCCAGAACTAGATCTCCCACCTCAAGGATCAGTGTTGTTTTTTCATGCTTCATGGTGCCCTAGTTGTAAAGCTTTAGATACTGAATTAAGCAGCAAAGAAAGTGACATTCCAGAAGGATTAAATGTTTACAAGGTTGACTATGACAGCAATCAATCTTTGAGGCAAAAATACGGAGTAACTAGCCAGCATACATTGGTTAAAGTCGATGGTGAGGGTCAATTAATCAAAAAAGAAGTAGGCCTGTATCAATTAGAAAAACTCGAAGATATTATTAATTTTTATCAATCCTAGTTTGATTATATGTTGATACTTTTTGTTAGTTTTATGGCAGGAGTCCTGACAGTTCTTGCTCCCTGCGTGTTCCCCCTTCTCCCTATAATAGTTGGCGGGTCTAGCAGTAATAGCAAAAAACACTCAGCTTTAGTCATTATTTTGTCCTTGAGTCTCTCAATTTTCCTATTTTCCCTTCTTTTAAAGGCCACGACGACTCTTCTTGGAGTGCCTGATTATGTCTGGACATACTTTTCAGGAGGTTTGGTAATATTATTAGGACTTACTTTACTCTTCCCAGATGCCTGGACAATGATTTCTTACAAGCTGGGATTATCAAGATGGAGTGATGGAAACTTGGAAAAAACTAACCAGATCAAGACAGGCTTTACCCAAGAAATATTCACAGGCTTTGCCCTTGGCCCTGTCTTTACAAGCTGCAGCCCAACCTATCTATACATCCTTGCGGTGATCTTGCCAGCCAATCTAGCTTGGGGGATATTGAATCTAATAATCTATATTTTAGGACTTGCAAGTGTATTGTTTTTGATTTCTCTTCTTGGACAGAAACTAACTAAAAGAATGAAATGGGCAGCTAATCCAAATGGGCTTTTCAAACAAATCATCGGTGGCTTGTTTATCTTAGTTGGGCTAGCAATAATCTTTGGCTGGATAAAAGACCTAGAAGCTTGGTCAATAGAATTACTAGGTGATACGATTATCAAATTTGAGAATGAAATCCTTAGAGATTTGAATTCTTAAGCTTTTTTGTGATTTTTAAGCCCCTTGTCACCACTGTTAATGCAAGTTTATTTGCTTACAATTTTAACCTGTCATGCTGAACTTGTTTCAGCATCTTTTCCTATAATCGGAGTAATAGACCCTGAAATAAATTCAGGGTGACATGAGGATTTTATCATTGAAATTAATGACATCTGCAATCCCGTACTTGTTTAACGGGGTCTATTTTTATTATCAACGAAACCTTTAAATAAGCATTGAGGCTCTGCTAAATTATTTTACTTGAACAAAGTTGTTTTTTGTGTTATTGATTAAGCTATGTCAGGAATAGAACAATTAAATGATCTTAATTACAAACGATTTGGTTTAAGGATATTAGCCCCTTTTATTTTATTAATAGGAGGATGCGGAGGTACCTTAGAAGGGGGGGATCAGTGGATTCAAAACTCCTTAGATACTGTTGAAAATGCAAGGCCAGCTGATGGGAAATTAGGCAAAATAGCAGGTGATCAGTCCAGCAATTTATGTGCAAATGGATTAGGTAGAGATGCCAATGGTCAGTGTGGTACAAATCAAGTAAATGTACAACCGTCCTCTCAACCATATACACAACCAAATGATCAAATTACACCATACAATAATTCAAATATTAGACAACTGCCAGACGCCTTTGAACAAAATAGAATAGCTACAGAACAGTCTCAACAAGCTGAACAAGCGGCAACTGAGTGGCAAAATTATCTAAACAGGCTTCATTCTATGCCTCGAGAAGAGTTGGCAGCAGAGGTATTGAATAATTGCGAATTAATGTTTACCCCAAGCTGTAATACTGTGCAGTCAGTTTTTAATCAAAGATTTCCTAGATAACTAAAACACTCCATTATTGACATTAATCCACTCTATATCCATAAATTAGCCATATGCTAAGTTTTCCTGAGATCAAACAAGGTAAAGTTGTTATCTTTAATGACCAACCATTTATGGTCACCAAATGTGACTTTTTGAAGATGAATAGAGCAAAGCCATCCAAAAAAGTTATTCTCAAACACGTTGTTGACGGAACTACCATCATTCATACCTTTGGTAGCGGTGATAGTGCCCAAGAAGCAGACATCCAAAGACGTGAAGCTTCATTTAATTACATGGATGAAGAACTTGCTTATTTCATGCTTGGAGATACTTATGAAACTATCGAGATCAAAATTGATACCTTGGGCGGGAAAGAAAAGTACCTCAAAGAAGGTCAAGAAGTGATTTTGCAGTATTTCAATGATGCTCCAATCAACGTCTTGCTTCCAGTTAAGCTTTCCTTTGTTATCACCCAAACTGTAGATGTAGAAAAAGGCAATACTGTTCAAGGAGTCTACAAAGACGCTGTGATAGAAACAGGAGCCACAGTCAAAGTCCCTGCCTTTATCAAAACCGGTGAAAAAGTCTGGATCAACATCGATGAAGAAGAATACAGTGAGAGAGATACGGGGAATAATTAAATCTTATGGATTTAGCGGGATTATTTGAAAAATTTACGCGATGGCCTGATCAAGCAGGGCTGATTTTGACTGGTTTAAGCATCATTTTACTTGCAATTCTAATTATTCCATTAGGCTTTAAAACTGGTTTTTTGAAAATCAAAATCGTATCAAAACTCGAAGCTCTAAGTTTAATCCCTCGGCTTTTGGTATTTCCATCAATTTTTGAAGAAATCATTTATAGAGGGATTCTTTTGCCAGCCATTCCAACGGGTTTTACTGATCCAAAACTATATCTTACAGGATTAAATTTAATGACTTTTGTGTTCATGCACCCGATAAACGCCAAACTATTTTTTAAGCGAGGCGACCCCACTTTTTATAAACCATTTTTCTTATTTGCAACATTTTTACTAGGCCTAACCTGCACAATCCTAACTTGGCAGACAAAGAGTTTGATTTCAGCAATATTCATACATTGGATTGTGGTTTTTATTTGGATAGTATTTTTAGGTGGGTGGGAGAAATTGAATCATAGTTAGTCATATAACTTCTTTGATAAAAATAAAATTTTATGATTTGCTTTAATTATGCCTGAGGCAATGCCAAATCAACAACCTAAAGACGAAAGTCCACAGGTAACTGCAAAATCTTTGGTGGGTGATCCTGATCATATAACTGGCTTTGATTTTAAAAAACCAGCTTCAGAAGGTGTTACAAACTCTGAACTAGATGATTTAGAGAATGATGTTGACTGATTGATTGCTTAAAACCTAATAAAGGCTTGTGTTTATCTAATCACCATGTACAAACTTTCAAAATAATATGTCCATTTACGATTTTAAAATCAATTCACTTCAAGGCAGTCAAATCGACTTTTCTGAGTTTCAGAACAAAGTAATCTTAGCTGTTAATACAGCAAGTAAATGCGGGCTTACACCTCAATACACTGGACTTCAAGAATTGTATGAAAACTACAAAGATCAAGACCTTGTTATAATTGGCTTTCCTTGCAATCAATTTGGTAATCAAGAACCAGAAGATGCAATTGAAATCCAAGAAAACTGCCTAATAAACTATGGGGTAACTTTTCCTATTACCGAAAAAATCGATGTGAATGGAGGCAACACTCACCCTATTTTTGTTTATCTAAAAGAATCTTTACCAGGACTACTTGGCAGCGAAAATCTAAAATGGAATTTTACCAAGTTTTTGATTGATAAAACTGGAAAACCGTTCAAACGCTACGCACCTACTACTGAACCAAAAGAACTGGAAGGCGATATTCAAAAATTGCTACAGTAAATTATCTCCTATCTCAGCCTCGTCTGTACAATATTTTTAATATGCCATATAATGTTAGGAGCTAAGCCTCTCTAACAAAAAAAAGGGTATTAAATTAACAAATACAAACTATGTCACAAGATTCATTACAGATCGTCACCTCTTTAAAGTTTTAACCCCATTAATATTGATTGCGGTATATATACTCGGCTCTTTTTTGGCATTATTTGGTCTCAAAAAATTTGGTGGGTATTTTATGCTTACCTTTACTCTTTTACAAATCATTGCACACCTCTTTGCTTCTAGCTCATATACTTTGACGGAAGGCATCGTAAGTGAAGCCACATTAAGCTTAGCTGATATTATCACGACTAACCTCGAAACACTTGCTGTTCTACTAATTTCTGTATCTGCTGTGTTTATTGCTATTAAATCAGCAATATACTACAACAAATTCAAAAATCTAAGCTCAAAAGAGAAAGAAGAGATGGAAAATGGCGCTCATAATTGGAAGGGTCAGTTTTTGGTATATAAATATATTTTTGATAATCTAATTTGGCAATTAGTAGGGTTTAGTGGTATAATATTATCTAATACACTTGTTTCTTTACTGATGGGTGGTCTCATCTACTTTTTATAGTATAAGCAAATAGATTTTAGACATTTTTTTAAATTTGCTGAAATATAATACTTTAGATTATTAGTGAACCAAAAGAACTAGAAGACGATATTCAAACAATTATTGAATAAATAAGCTTTCAAGCCTTCTACCAAATGGATTCGATGAGGTATTTAAAAATACAATATCAAAGGATTGCTAACAAAGCCAGTATTGACTAAGATTTTTAAAAAAAGATTAATTATTTAAAGCTACTCTCCCAAATCTAATGCAACATAACTATTATACACTTCCAATGGTGTTTTGTAGTCAAGGAT
>JBBSJV010000004.1:0-32049 GCA_038256935.1 Patescibacteria group bacterium | reverse complement strand
TTCTACTTTACTCTCTTCTACTTTTGTAGGGATCTGTAGCCAGTAAGGGTTTTGGTTTAGATTAAAGTATTTTTCCCCATCCAAAAACTCAGTTCTTGATGCTGTAATAAGCTTGGTATAGACTTCGTATAACTCTTTATATTTTTCCTCTTCTTCCTTTTCTAAGGGTAATTTTTGTAATCCTTTTTCCAGTAACTTAGATTGTTCTTTAGCTTCAACATTAATATTAGGATTTTCCTCTAAAAGGCTATTTACCTTCACATAGATCTTATAACATTTGGTAATGATTTCACTATTTGACTCCTTATCCCAGTTAATATTTTCAATATCAAGATCCAATTTTTCAAAATTTTTCATACCCCAAGTTGTATAGCTAAACTGTATTCCCCAATCCCCCAGATGATTATCACTGGTGACTGTTTTATAAAACAATCCCGCTATTCTTCTCATAGATTCTCCAAGATTTGCTGAGCGGATGTGGCCTACATGCATTTTCTTTCCAATATTTGGATGAAACATATCGATGACAAGATCTGATTTATTTTTTTGGAATGAATAGAGATTTGAAATCAGACTTTCAATTTCCAAATTTTGACTTACAAAAGTAATATTTACATACGGCCCAGTATTTTGGGAAATAAAAGGTAATTCTTGCTCGCCAAAATATGTATTTAATTGATTACTCAAATCCACTGCAATCTCAACTGGTGGTTTAGATAATGATTTTGCCAGTTTGAAGGCTTGGTTAGTGGTAAGCACACCTTTGGAAATCTCAGGAGGGAGCGAAAATTCCCAATCAGGAAAATCAAGTAGCAGCTGGTTTTTAAGTCTGAGTAGGTTAGATAAATCGGTCATTTCCCTTATTTAGAAAGATAAAATGGCTGTGGTCAAATTGACATTTCTTAACATTTACTGTATAAGTAAGATATTGCCATCCCTTGGCTCATATGACCAATCTCATCATAACGATCGCCGTGCTGATTGCCGGAAGCGCCTTTTGTAGTAGTAGTGAAGCAGCCATCTTCTCCATCTCTACCTCCAAACTAGAATCCAAAGCCAAGAAAAACAAACGGTATGCCACACTTCTTGCTGCCAAAAAAGATATCACAGCGACTGTTGGAGCAATCGTTATCATGAATAACATATTTAATATCGCAGGTACTGCCTATGTAGGAAGTCTAGCTATTAATATTTTTAATTCTGAATTGGAATTTGCTATTTTTTCCATGGTGCTGACGGTTTTAATTATAATCTTTGGTGAGATCATTCCAAAAAATATCGGAGAGAGGTTTGCTTTGGGTTTTGGGTTATCTGTTGGTCCAATATTAAGAATAATTAGAATTATATTTTTCCCTGTGCTATGGGTTTTGGAAATGATGAATTCGGTTCTGTTTGGTGAAAGATCGATCAACCCTGTTTCAGAGGAGGAAATAAAAGTTTTGATTAATCAAGGTGTGGAAACTAGACATATTGAACATGATGAAAAGATGCTTATTCAAAATGTATTTGGTCTTAATGACAAATCAGCCCGTGATATCATGACCCCAAGAGTCAATGTCACCGCTTTGGACTTGGAGCTACCATTGAGCGAGCAATCTGAAGAGATCTACAACTCTCAATTTAGCCGCCTTCCCGTTTACAAAGATGATTATGACCAGATAGTAGGCTATGTTCTAGCCCGTGAGGTTTTAAGCTACCTTTCTAAATCCAAAACTGACGTCACCCCAAAAGAATTTGTAAATCCAATTGTTAAAATCAAAGAGACAACACGTGTAGATTCTTTGCTAATTATGTTTCAAAAGAAACGCCAACATATAGCAGTAGTAGTAGACGAATTTGGTGGTACAGCAGGTATTGTCACTCTAGAAGATGTTTTGGAACAGTTAGTTGGTGAAATAGTAGATGAAACTGATGAGATAATAGATATGAGAGAAGTGATTTTGGAGAATTAGATGATATTTTTGTTAGTAGCTGTAAAATAGTTTGTTAATTATACCACTGTCATCTCTGTAGATATCAAAATATTCGTGACAATTTTGGTGTCATTGCGGCACTCGTTTCAGAATCTTTTACTTATAACATGAGTAATAGACCCTGAAATAAATTCAGGGTGACATGGGAATTTTGTCATTGAAATTAATACAGGGGGGGGTGATAACCCGCTTGATAAGATCGTATTAGTAATTAAAGTTTCAAAAAAAATTCAACTAAGGTCTACAAAACACAGTTTTTTGTTATTCAATTACAATATCCAAATCTTTTAATAAATTCAACACTTCAGGGCTTGAAAATTTGGTATTTTTAAAGTTACTTGGGTTTTGTAAAACATCTAAACTGTAGTTGATAACTATTCTTAAGTCAGCCTTTTGCATCTTCACATTAGTCATGATTGATTTGCATATTCTCTAAAATTTGCTTAAAACTCTACCTACTGGAAAGGCCAGTAGTAGCATGGAAAATAATAAGCTACTGATCGTTGCCCCCACTGCAAGGTTTAGTACAAAAGATAAATAAAGACCAAGTAAAACCCCGACTACTCCACAAAAACTAGATAAGACTAAACTAGTTTTGAAATTAAATCTAAACTGAGAAACAATCATAAAAGGAATGATAAGCAAACTACTAATCAATAACCCACCTAAAAGCTGTGCTCCCGTACTGATTATAAGACTCACAGAGACTACTAAAAATAGATTTACAAGACCTACTTTTACCCCGCGCTGGCGAGCAAGGTCTTCTTGAAAAAGTGTTAAAAATACTGGCTTTATAAATACTATCAAAGTTGTAATCAAAACCACAGCCATGGCAATACTTAACCACAGATCTACTTGAGATGCTGATAAAATAGTACCAAACAAGAATTGATCTAGGTTTCTATTGATACTTGGAAAATACCTTGTAAGCAAAGCTACAGCTGAGATACTAGCAATGATCATCACACTCAATAAAGACTCTGGATAGACCTTAAATTTCTGCCTGACAAATTCCAAAACTAAGGTAGTCAAGACTGTGACAACTAAAGCCCCTACAACTGGTAAAATTCCAAAAGTAATTCCTCCAATGACTCCAAGTAAAGCTACATGAGATAGGGTATCAGGTAGCTGCGAATAACGTTTGAGTACCATTAATTGACCAAAGACTGGAGCTGTTAAGCCAAGACAAAACCCTATTCCAAGAGCATATTGTAAAAATGGGAGAGCTCTTAGAGCATCAAAAAAGGTCATATGGCGTGGATGTGTTTTATACCTGCTCGATTGCGCTTTGTGGGTGGGTGATGCAGCTCAAATCTACCTAAACAATATGTTGTGTCTGTATAGTATTCAAGTACATCTGAGTCATGGGAGACAAGCAGAATAGACATGTTTTTTTCTTTGTTTAAAAACTGTAAAAACTCATAAAATTCTTTTTGATAGTGAGTATCCACCCCCACAGTCGGCTCATCAAGAAGTAACAATTGTGGCTTACTAAAGAGTGTTAGGGCAATGTAAACTCTTTGTCTTTGACCACCAGATAATTGATCAAGGTTTTTGCTAAATAATTCAAACAAACCTAATTTTTCAAGTATTTCTTGATGGTCTTTATCACTTTTGTTATAACCATAAAAAAATAATACCTCGGCTACATCAGTTGGAAAGTTTGTATCAAAGCTTAATTGCTGAGGAAGATAACCAACTTTGGAATACTGATCAAAGTCTTTTATGTCTTGATTCAAGATTTTGATATTGCCTGACTGAACTTCCAAGCTTTTGATAATTAGCTTTAAAAGAGTACTTTTGCCACTTCCATTTTCTCCTACAAGACCTGCAAATTCTCCTTTTTTTACTTCAAAACTAATATTTTCAAAAATTCTTTGACCATGTTTGTATTCATAATCCAAATTCTCAATCTCCAAAGCTAAACTATGATCCATGATATCAATTATTACAAACTTTTTAGTTTTGACAACCCATAGCCGTTTCTAACTTTTCCAGATTATCTCTTTGAATTTGAGTATAACTTAGCTCTTGATAATTTTCAGGAACTCTTTCCAAAGTAGAAAATTCTAATCTAGTAACCTCTGTAAGATTCACAATCTGAGAAACCAAGGCTTCACTCACCTCTCCATCTTCTAATAAATACCTTAATTCTTCCTCTTTGATCTCTTCAACCAATTCATTTGTTTCACTGACACTTAGCTCTCCCTCTGGTGAATTTCCTAAAACTGTGTGCAAATCAAAACCGTAATCATTGGCAACGTATTGCAAAAAATTATGAGATAATAATATTTCTCTTTTATCACATGATTCTGGAGTGTCAGTTCCTAATCCAGTTCTGAAGTCTTGATCAAGGTTTTCTAGTTCTGATTTTAGCTGATTAAAATTCCCTTCAAGTACTTGATCTTGACCAAAGTTCATGGCTTTGAACTCATTGTATAAAAAATCACTCGCAATTACCATCTGGGCTGGAGATAACCAATAATGAGGGTCATTGCCGTGCTCTTCACCATTTTCTTCTTTCATCAAAGTATCTGAAGTTGCCACGTTATCTTCACCTTCACTGTGACCGTGGTGGCCATGACCTTCAGTAGCTTCGATTAATTCTATATTGGCTGAAGTGTTGATTATTTTTAATCCATTTTGCTCTAATTGCGGTTTGAAGCTATCTACCCAAGTATCAAGATCAGCTCCATTATAAACAAAGGCTTTTGAAGTTGAAAGATCTGTAATGTCTCGAGTACTTGGCTCAAAATCATGCACATCTCCTGTAGCTGAGACTAGTTTTACTTCAGCTACACCCTCCAGTAATTCAGAACTAACTGAATACAACGGGTATGTTGAAGCATAAACAACTGGTAAATCTGAGTTGGTATTTGCTTGATCATCTTGGTTATTTGTAAACATGTTTGAAAAGGCCATTACTGAAAATCCGCCCATTACCACTACGATTAGAAATGAGATAAAGATTATTAATTTTGAATTTGATTTAGTCATATTTGCAACTTAGTTGCTTTTGTTAAGACTTATTTCAAAAACTTTGTCAATGTTAAGCATTAAGGCTATACTTAATAAATGCCAAAAGCCGTGAACAGAAAAAAGGTCGGGGATATTGAAGAAAATATTGCTAAAAAAGCCTACAAGGAAAGTATCGAAAAAGACAAGGCTGAGATTGAAAACCAGCAAGAAGCGACTCAATATCAACTTGATAATTATCCGTTCTCAGAGCACATTAACAACTTTCAAAATAACGTTAAACAATTATCTAATCACCCTGCCCGCAAATGGCTTATTGGCCTTCTTGTAGCCTCAATTCTATTTTTTATAATCGCACTTGGATTTGCTTTCAAAGACACTATTTTTTGGGCTAGCTTAGAAGGTTTTATTATTGATCCAACTGGAAAGCCAGTAGCAACTGCTCAGATTCAATACGGATCTACGCAAACTTTTAGTGATGTAAATGGGTTTTATAGGTTCAGTAATATCCCTGTAAGTGAGAAAATTAGCATTAATGCCTCTCGATTTAAACCCTTTGAGCAAAACCTAATATTATCTAATTGGCAGCAACAACAAAAAGACTTTACTCTTGAATATATCAATTTTTCTACAGCTTATGGAGAGCTAATTACCCCTGATTCCAAACCACTACAAGATCTCCAGATGTATGTAAACGACAATGAAGTCGATCTAACTGATAAGATTTTCAGACTTGGCCCACTTGAAGTAGGTAAACACAAACTCAGATTTAGCTCCCCAACTTATCAAACTGTAGAGCTTAATCTGGATTTACTTCCAGGAGAAAATGACCTTGGTAAGATCAATCTAGTAGCAGCTGAAAATATCCAATTACAACTCCTAGACTGGAGCACAGGAGAGCCCTTAAAATCTGGACAAGTAAAGCTAGGGGATGCAAGTTTTATCAGTGATGATGCTGGCCTTGTAACTATTCCAAACTGGGAAGCCAATCAAAATCAAACTGTGCAAATTTCCCTAGACGGTTTTCTAACAATTGATTTGGTGATTGATTCTAAGGAGCTCAAGCAATACATGGTTAGCAATGGCAAAATTGCCTATTTATCAGATAGAAATGGTATTGATAATATTTATACAAGCAACATTGATGGGTCAGGTGAACAGGCTTTGACCGATTTTAAAACTGGAAGTATTGGTGATCTAAAAATAGTTGATAATGAAATCTGGTTTCAATCGGACTTTGAAAATATCAAAAACACCGCTGGTAATACAGTAATTCAGATTTACAAATTAGCAATTACTGGAGGCGATGTAATTAGGGTAACTAATTTAACAGGTTCTAGCTACAGCGATACAATTAATGAAGTATACACGGTAGATATGACCTCCAAAAGCTTAATTAGAAGCCAAACACAGCAAGATCCTATGGGACCATTTGTTTCCAAATTGTGGGTTAGTAATCTAGATGGTCAACAAGAAAACTTGATCCGAAACCGCAGTTTTGACTACCCAAGCCTTGAATCAGTAACAGAAACAGTTATCTCTCCAAATGGGCAAAAGTTAGCCTATATATTAAACGGAGTAGAAAACCGCGACTCCTACGATGAAAACGTCCCAGCTACTACCAAAATATTAACTGTTAATAGAGACGGGAGTGAGGTTCTTTTCCCAGTAGAAGAAACAGGTACTCGCTACTCTCTAGGGTATTATGAGCCTTTTGGATTCAGCAGTGACAATGCTTATTTTGTGTATTTTCAAAGAAAAAATGATGAGATGTCAGTAGTTATTTATGACTTTTTAACCAAGCAAAATACTGCTATCAAATCCAACGAAATCTTTGATTATGCAATCAGCAGTGACTCCAAATATCTTTATTACCTTACTAGAAGCGATGATAAATCCAATCTCTTTAGAGTCAGCTTTGAATCCAAACAACCAGAGCTTTTATACAGCTCTCAAGTGCCAATTGAAAGCATCGAACTCACAAGTAACGGGGTGTTATATCTAGTCCTACAAAACCAAGGTAGCCATATCCTGCGAGGCAAGGAATTAGTCAAAGTAAATATCTCTTCTACCTTTTATATGTGGAGAAATCAGAGATCGAATTATGGGTATTAGACTTAAAAGGTGAATAAAGGTTTAGATTTAAGCCTGTCAATCAATAGTAAGTTATGCTTTAGATTTATTATGAATGATTTACCCCCGTATATTAATTTAAATACCATTTCTAACGTAAATCTAAAATCTTTATTTGAGCCTATACTAAAAAAGTTTCATGAGCAAAAAGAACTGCCCACTCGACCCATCCTTAATTTAGATTATTTAGAAGCTCATAAAACCAATTTTATAACTCAACTTAAAATATTGTTTAATTATAAGCTAAGGGATAACGAAAATGCGGATTTTCAGTTGGAGCTACTTTTTTCCAAAATTCTTGAACAAGCCTATATTCAATTATTTGATAAAAATAATTTACTTATTCAAGACAACTCTAACTTAAATACAGCTAAAGACGAGTTACTCCCATATAGTTATTATAAACTAGGTGATGAAGTTAAATTTCATAAAAGAGGAAACTATTCACACATTCAATTGATAGCATTGAAAAAGCTCTTAAAACAATACCCGAATCATGAATTTACAAACATCCTAGATAATAGAATTTGTGACTTTGAGCTTGGTCATAAAAGCAAAAATGGTTTAACTAGATTTGAAGAACTAAAGATTAAACTCAAAGGACAAATTCCAAGTATTGATAATGATGATTCCCTTTCTGAAAGCAATAAGGCTATAGCAATTAATGATTTATTTAAGCAGAGTATAATCTTAAGAGAAGAGCTGGTGGTTTCTGATCCTTTATTTCAAGAATATTTAAGTACTGAAATTTATAACTTGATAACTGAATTAATTAATATTGTTTTAGCACAAAAAAGTGATTTAGTAGATCAATTATATAAAATATTTGGTAAATAAAATATACAAAACTTGAAGATTTTGATTTGAGTGCTACTTTAAGAGTATTAAGTTAGAAATATAAAACATAATTTTACCCCTCCAACAACCCAATCAAACTCCTAACTCCATATCCAGTTGCTACTCCCTTTTTATCAATTACTGGCCCTGCCATGTCTACATGGGTTAGATCCACGTCGTCTGTGATAAATTTACGGACAAATTCGGCTGCGCTGTGATGCCCAGCTACTTGCCCTAGATTGCTAATATTAGACATTTCAGCGACTCCATTATCAGGTACCAAAATATCACTATACCTTACTCTAAACGGGAAAACTTCAGCCTGTTCACTGTGTTTTACAAAACTATTTTCTGCCTTTTCTTTAGTCCCCAGTCTGTTACAAAATATAGACCCAACTGCATTGCCATGACTTCTAAGAGAGGCTCCTGTAAGAGTTGCAATAGTTACAATTTCCTTGGCGTTGTATTTGACTTGACCCCAGACTACAGCGTCAGCCAGAGTCAATCTACCCTCAGCATCAGTATTACCAATTTCCACATTTTTTTTCAGCTCCTGACTACTCCCTCCAACTGTTATTACTTCCCCATTTAGGTAACTAGTATCAGAGACTTCGTTACGCACTGCTGGTAGCAGGAAAATCAGATTTTTATCCTCCAGTGGAAACTCTGCAAAATATTTAGCCATTCCAAGAGCTGTCGCTGCCCCGCCCTTATCAATATACATTTCTCTTTGACCTTCAGCACCCTTGAGAGCAAGTCCACCTACATCATACAAACACTTTCCAACTACTACAATGTTGTCTGTTACCTTTTGTTTTGCATGGATCTGGATTGTGATAAACTGAGGCTGCTTTTTAGAGCCGTTATTAACTGAAAGGCAAGCAAGGAGTCCATTTTCTCTCATCTCACCTTCATTCATAACCTCTATGTTTGCAATGCTATTTGCAAATTCAGCTCTAATAATCTCACTAAAATCTGTTGGTAAAAATTGATTTGGTAGCATCACAAAATTTTTACACAAATACATTCCTTTTGTCTGAGTAAGTAGCTTTTGCTCAGTTAGCTTATCAAAACCGCCATCTACTTTTAGCTTCCATTCATTTTTCATCTCCTGATCATACTCCCAAACCCCTTGATACAGACCTAATGCCAGATCAAATTTACTACTCTGATCAATCTCCAGATCGATTACAAATTCGCCGATTTTGTATTTGCACAGATCTTTACTAATATTTTCTCCAACCTCATACCAATTAGCAACTTCAGCGTAAGGGTCAGCAGTATTTTTCAGGGATTTAAATTCTGTATTGATATAAACTTTCTCACCATCAAAGAAATACTCTCCAAATTTTTCTAGAAGCTGCTTGAATTCTGAGCCAGATTCAGGGTTTTGATAACTTACTAACGATACTTTTTGTGAAATTTTCATATTTGATTGTTAATAATCTAATAAAAAGTGGCTTTAAAATTTTTGTAAAGACAAAGAACTGAGGTAAGTTATGGAATTGACAATTAGTATCGCTAGATCAAAATTGAGTCATGATCACAGTCTACGGCATTACAAATTGCTCTACAGTTAAAAAAGCTAGAAACTGGCTTGAAGAAAACGAAATCGAGTACAACTTTTGGGATTTCAAAAAACAAGGGGTAACCAAAGAGTTTTTGCAAAAATGGTGCAATCGCCATGGATGGGAAATAGTTTTGAATAGAAAAGGCATGATGTGGAGAAAATCTAGCGAGGAGGTCAAAAACAAAGTAGTCGATGAAAAAACTGCAATTGAGTTTATGATAGATGTTCCTAATTCAATTAAAAGGCCTATTGTGGAGTATGATGATGGAGTTTTGATCGGGTTTGATGAGGATTTATATAAAGAAAAAATAATTTAATGGAGTCCAAAGGCACTTTTGTAGGAGCTAATTTTTTTAAAACAGAGCGCCAAGAGGTCTTAGTCTTAGAACAGGTTATTCTTCCAAAAGGCATATCTTTTGATAAGGTTTATCAGAATCAAGGGCTAGATTTTGACCCTGATATAAACTCTCTTAAGAGTCAGTATGAATATTATGTATATTTACAAACTATTAAAAATGCCAAAGAGACTGCAATCAATCTAATCTCACAATATATTGCCACAAAAGACTTTTAAAATAATTAAATTATTGAATAAACCCTCATCTGCTGTACTTGTCTAAAATCTTTATTTATGAGTTATTTATATAAAATATGTCTGAAATAATCAACAATCCAAGAGCTTGGGGTATCGTATTCTTAGGAGGTCCTATTGCATCATTTGTAGTTTCTTGCGCCCCACAAGGAATGCATACCCCACAGGTAGTCGAGTCAGTACCACAAACCAATACTCAGCTACAGTCTACAGAGACCGATCTTAATACCTGTCCTGAAATCCTGAATGCCAATAACCCAGATGGACTTGCTGTTGTAGATAGAGGTTTTGTAGCATTTAATGGTAAGAATTACAAACCTCAAGTTTTTGAAATCGCAGAAGAAGATGGTAAAGACTATTGTTATAAATTAAGTTTTGTTTATCCTGATGGTTTAGAAGTCGAAATTGGAACTTTATTAGCGAGAATTGATGAAGCACCGAAAATTGAATTTAACCAAACAAATATGGACGTAGAAATACCTCCTTTTAATGTCACTATAGAGCCTTTAGATAGATCAGGTAATCCAGTTTCAATTCCTTTAACAGACATAAATGGCGAGACATTACGTAATAAGCTTACATTTACCATAACGGACACCAATCGATATATACCATCTGAAGCTACCATGATGTTAAACTCTGATTTTGGAGTTAATAAAGCATTTATAACAATTACTACCCCTTAATAAAATACGCAGAGAAATACTTTTCAAAAGATTTTAATGTGGTAATTTAATACAATTCTACCCCAAAACATGCCTCTGTAGCAATTGATAAGCTTGCAGACTTTTCTCTGTCCAGATGATGTTTTTGAAATGACTTGATAAATACTGTTTGAGAAAGACTAACTGTCTTTGAAGCTCAATAGGATTGAGGTTTTCTTTGACCAGATCAATACTTTCCAGGTTGCTATTTACAAAATCAGTTGTGGCTTCAAAGTCTTTGATTTTTGGAAAAATTTGCTTTACAGCTGGGAAAAGATCCAAAAAAATATTCTCATCTACTGTGTTTACATAACTCATGCTGACTAAATTAAACCAGCTACTGTAAGCCGAGTCTTGTTGAGGGTCAATTTTAACTGGTCTGACAATTTCATCTTCGCTACTGTTTTCAAAATCTTGTCTTGGTTGCTGTTTGATAATCTTATCCAAAATATTTCCAAGCGTGGAAGCCCGCTTATTGCTGATTTTACTGAGTTGATTGAGGTAATGCTCTTGAGTTAGTTCATCACAAACTGCCAGTAAGGCCATGATATGTTCCAAAGCTTTTCTTTGCTCAGCTAGATCGTTAGAGCGCAAGGCAAACTGGTTTTGACTAATGGTAGCATCTAAAAAAGCCACAATACTAGTTTCAGGAAGGCCATTTGCAAACTTCTCAGATTCTTTTTGCAGCCATTCATCAAGGTCTTTGAAATCAGGTGGGATTTGCAATTTTGAAACATTAAACCCTGCCCGCACTGCTTCTCTAAAGACTATTTCCCCTGCTGCCACCCCCGCTGTATCATTATCAAAAGCCAATATAATATTTTTGGTCAGATATTTTAGAGTCCGCAAATGAGTTGGTGTCACTGCTGTTCCCTGCGAGGCAAGTCCAATTTCGAGGCCATGCTGGTTACTACTGATTACATCCATATTCCCCTCCAGTAAAAGTACTTGTTTTTGCCTACGTATAGCCTTACTATGCTGGGGCCAACCAAACCAGATTTTGGATTTATCAAACCAAGCAGTTTGAGCAGTATTCAAATATTTTGGCCGATCTGTTTTATCATAAGGTAATACCCTACCCGTAAATCCCACAATTCTTTCATCCAAATCAGTTATTGGAATCATTAACCTATCACTAAAGGCATCTTTATAATCCCCATTTTCTCTAGTTTTAAGCAGTCCCACTTCTTTGAGAAAAGCCGCATTTAGCTTATATTTACTAGCTAGGTTTAATAAAAATGACCCACTTGGAGCATAGCCAATTTTAAATTTATCAATGGTTTGAGCAGTAAGACCTCTTTCCATGACATAGTTTGCTACAGGATGCTTGCGATCAACTAGCATTTTCTTGAGTAATTTGTGGTAGATATTACTAGCCCAATCTAAATACTCAAAGCCTGATTCAAGGCGAGTTTTTTGTTCCTTGATTTGCTGGACTTGCTCAGGCGTAGTTGGTTTTGGCTTTTCAAGCTTTACCCCAGCTTTTCGAGCTAGTTTTTCAAGTGCTTCTTTGCGAGTGATGTTTTCTATTTCTTCCACAAACTTAAACATATCCCCACCAGCTCCGCAACCAAAACAATGCCAAAGAGATTTTTCAGGAGATAAAACTAGACTTGGATTCTTATCATTATGAAAAGGACAAACAATTTTGTAGCTATTACCTACTTGCTTGATATCAGCATATTCACCTACTACATCGAGGATACTAACTCGAGATTTTATATCTTCCCAAGGCGACTGCATATTTTATTTCAACCTCAATAGTTTGTAATTGTCTAGGAATTATATCAACTAAGCTAAAACGGCTCCCGCCATGAGTTTGTCTTTACCATCCGTACCTTGTACAAGACCAACAGCTTGCACAGAATTTGTGTTTGAAATGGTTCTGACCCTTACTAATCCTTGGGTAGATGGTATGATTTGTTTAACATTATTATCTGATGAATAACAAGAGAAAAGAGTAACTTGTTTATCCACCTGACTAGTATTGGCTAAATATTTCAAAAATAAATTAGTATCGACTTGAAGATTTCTGCTACGGGGTAATAGTTGCTCTACATAATCCTTATCATGACCTAATTTTACAACTGATTCTTCTAAATATTGTCTGTATCCTCTGAACATTTCTGGGGAAAGTTGAATATGATGAATGCTATCAATTATTTGACCGTGAGCAAGTAAAACTTTTTCACCATTAATGTCCATAAGCTTTGAATCTCCCCTTTTTCCAAAATCTTTGATATCGGAAATATTTTCTGTTGATAAATTCTCACTATAATAACCAGTTGTTAAATCTTTGCTTAACTGTGCTTTTTCTATTTGCTTTTGTATGGTATTAATACTTGATTGCAAATTAGAAACTGATTCTTTTAACTGGGAATTTTCTGAATCAAACTTTAATGCATTTAAACTAAAATTTAACTGAAGCTCTAAATCATTTTTTTTCTCGACCAGCTCAAAAATACTACCTTCTAGCTGTTGAGTAAGCTGTGAAGCCTCAATAATTGAGGTATCAGGTGAGTAATTGGCTTGCTGTTCCATACTCACCTATTATCACAAATCCAAGCTTTTGGCAAGAATTTTATTGAACTTATTAAATTTGAAACAAAGACATTTTCCATATGAGATAGTCTCGTTCACTTACACAAGCTCGTTTTTCGACGAATAAATGAGTTATTTCTTTGTTTAATTCCTCGGGAACTTGGCAATCCTCTGTGCATTGATTCAAACGGAGTTTCAGTTCATTTAATTTTTTATTAATTTCAGTGTTTAGATCTTCTATTTCAGCATCTTTAATATCTATTTGATCCGACAAATTCTCAGGAACAGTATCAGCAGAGAGATTCTCATGTGCTTGAATTAGATCCATTCGATCCTTTAAAATGAGGAATCCACTTAGCAATGTCAAAGGTATTAACAGATATAATTGAATAGATTGAATAGATATCATTTTTGGAAATTTTTTAAATTCTTTAGGATCTAAATTCGACATATTGAATAATATTTTATTAGCACATAAATAACAAAATTACAAGTTTTTGTAATAAATTAATGTGTTTTTTTATCAAAAAAAGTGCTTATTTTACATCCCTGTACCACCAGCAATAGTTGACAAAAACTGGTTAAGGAGACTGCCTTATAAGACAACATAAATCAAATAAATATGAGCACAACTCTAGTTCAAAGTAATAATTCAAACAACATAGAACAAGCCAAAATCTACTCCGACTCCCCGGATCTCAAGGTCTCAGATTTTATACCCAACCCCCACGAGTATATTACAGTCAAGGGAGCCAGAGAACACAACCTCAAAGATGTCTCAATTGTAATCCCCAAAAATCAACTTGTGGTGTTTTCAGGGCTATCAGGATCTGGTAAATCAAGTCTGGTTTTCGATACCATCTACGCTGAAGGTCAAAGGCGCTACGTAGAGAGTCTCTCAGCTTATGCTAGGCAGTTTTTAGGACTCAAAGAAAAGCCTGATGTAGACTCAATTGATGGGTTATCTCCAGCTATCTCTATCGATCAAAAATCAACTTCTCACAATCCTCGCTCCACTGTTGGAACAATTACTGAAATTTATGACTATTTAAGGCTATTGTATGCTAAAATTGGGGTCCAGCACTGCCCAGTGTGTAATGCTGAAATCACTGGAGAAAGCGTGACTCAGATGACAAAGCGTATTTTGGTGATGAAAGCTAACAGACAAGTTATCATCCTTGCTCCTATTGTAGAAGATCAAAAAGGCTGGCATAAACAATTAATTGGTGAAGCCAAAAAAAGTGGATTTAGAAGGATGCGTGTAGATGGTAAGATTGTCCTAGCAGATGAAGCCATCAAACAAGAGCTTAATAAACAAGAGCGCCACTCTATTGAAATCGTTATTGACCGTATTGATATCAACGAAGAAAACAAATCAAGACTGGTTGACTCTATCGAAGCTGCTCTTAAACATGGCCGTGATAAAGCTTTGATTTTAGACGTCTTAGAAGATGGCACTGAAGAAATCCTTCATTTTAACAAACATAGAGCTTGTCCTAATGGTCATGGAAACCCTGGAGACATGGAGCCTCGATCATTTAGTTTCAACTCCCCTCATGGAGCTTGCCAAGTTTGTTCTGGTCTTGGAGTAGTGACTGAAATCGACCCTGATCTTGTAGTACCAAATCCCCGTCTTTCCATTATGGAAGGTTGTATTCGCCCCCTTAGTAGAATGAGTATTTCAGGTGGGTGGCTAACAAAAATGTTTGAAAAACTAGCAACTAGCTATAGATTCAATCTACAAACCCCATGGGAAAGCCTTACTGAAAGACAAAAAAATGCAGTTCTTTACGGCTCAGAAGATGGTAAGTTTGAAGGAGTTATCAAAAACCTAGAGAGAAGATACCGTGAAACTACTAGTGACTCAGCTCGCCGTGATATCGAAAATTACATGACAAAGCGTGTCTGTCAGACTTGTGGGGGTCAGAGACTAAGAAAAGAAAGTCTAGCTGTTACCATCAATAACTGCAATATCGCCCATGTCTCAGGAATGTCGATTAGCGAATCTTCAGCTTTTTTTGATGAATTATATGACCCTATAAAAACAGCACTCAATGATAAAGATTACCAAATCGCAAGACTGATCTTAAAAGAAGTTTCTTCAAGGTTAAAATTCCTTTTAAACGTTGGATTGGAGTACTTAACAGTAGCACGAAGCTCAGATACACTATCAGGTGGTGAAGCTCAGCGTATCAGACTTGCAACTCAAATTGGTTCTGGTCTTACAGGTGTTTTGTATATCCTAGATGAGCCTTCTATTGGTCTACATCAACGAGACAATACCAAGCTACTAGATACTCTAAAGTACCTTAAACACCTTGGAAATACAGTTCTAGTTGTCGAGCACGATGAAGAAACCATGCGAAGCGCTGATTATCTTGTAGATATTGGCCCAGCTGCAGGTAAATACGGTGGTGAAATCATTGCCTACGGAACACCTCAAGAAGTAGCTGATAACCCAGACTCGCCTACAGGAAGGTTCTTATCAGGCAAAGAAATCATCCAAATTCCTGAAAAAAGAAGAGATGTGGATCTCAAAAAGATGAAAGAAGTAGTTGATAATATCCAAAAGCTTGATCAAGAGTACAAAGACAGCAAGTTTGGCAGTGGTAAAGACATCACCCAAAACACTACTATATCAATTCTTAACGCTACTGAAAATAACCTAAAAGACGTTACAGCTCATATCCCACTGAGAACCTTTACTTGTGTCACAGGAGTTTCTGGTAGTGGAAAATCTACTCTGATTAACGACATTTTCTCCAATAGATTAATGAATTACTTCTATGATAGTCATAGAGTGGTTGGAAAACACAAAGAGATCTACGGATTAAACAACATTGATAAAGCAATAATTATCGATCAATCTCCAATTGGTCGCACCCCTCGATCCAACCCTGCCACCTACACTGGTCTCTTTACTCCTATTCGTGAACTTTTTGCCCAGCTTCCAGAATCCAAAGCTCGAGGCTATACTCAAGGTAGATTTAGTTTCAATGTTCCAGGAGGTCGCTGTGAGACTTGCCAAGGAGACGGTATTATCAAGGTAGAAATGAATTTCTTGCCTGATGTATACGTGATTTGTGAGGACTGCGAAGGTAAAAGATACAATAGAGAAACCTTGGAAGTAACTTATAGAGAAAAAACAGTGGCTGATATTTTAGAAATGAGTGTAGATGATGCCTTAGATTTCTTTACCAATCATAAAATTATCAAACGCAAACTACAGACTTTGCACGACGTTGGACTTGGTTATGTTCATCTAGGACAATCTGCAACTACGCTTTCAGGTGGAGAAGCTCAGCGTGTAAAGCTAGCTACTGAGCTATCAAAAGTAGGAACAGGAAACACCCTCTATATTCTAGATGAGCCAACTACAGGTCTGCACCCTATCGATGTCAGATTACTGCTTCATGTCCTGCATCAGCTTGTAGATAGAGGTAACACCGTTTTAGTTATCGAACATAATCTAGACGTTATCAAAACAGCCGATTGGATCATCGATCTTGGCCCTGAAGGTGGAGATAAAGGAGGAGAAATCATCGCAACCGGTACTCCAGAAGAAGTCGCTAAAGTCAAAGAAAGCTACACAGGACAGTATCTCAAAGCAGTTTTGAAATAAATTCTGATTATTCTCTCTATATAAAAAGCTTACTTATAATAGGTAAATAGTTACTGCAGGAGAATTGAATCAAGAATTTAAGAAGCAATTTTCAGCTCTTAATTCCTGTTAGGGTATTTGTTTTATTCAGTTATGGTTGCTCAAATCCATCCTTGATTAGGCAATTTGGAATTCGTATCTTGGTTACCTTTTAGTTTTTGGGTATAATCTGTATCTGAATTCGACCCTTGAGCTTGAAAAGGATCATCAGTTCTGGCATTATCACCATCTCCTGAAGCCCCTGATATTGGGTTAACTGGTTGTACTATACTACTTTCATTTTGGCTTTGATCATCAACATAGGATAATTCAGGGTCCAGTGCTGTTGGGTTATTAGTATAAGGCACAGCTTCAACAGTTTCTTGCTCTTGATCGCTCTCATCTTCATCGTTATCTACTTGGTTTTGTAAAGAAAACAAATCTAATAAGCTTATTAATGTTATAAAATGGAAGTTTAAGTATTGATTGTAGATCATAATTTTATTTTAATTTAATTTTAATAGCTCAGCATCCACTTGCAAAGAACACTGAGCTACCTGGAGTCTTGGATAAGCAAATTTATAGGTCAAGACAAATATTGATCTTATTACAAATTATAGTTCACATTTGCAAACGTTAGCTCTGGATTAGAACCTTGACATTGCCTATTTTATACGCTACATATACTATATAAAAACATATTTATGAAATTATTCTATAGCTTTAATCAAAAAGATTTAGCTACAATTTTAGGCTTGTGCAACCAAATCAGCCCCAAAAGAAGTGATGTTGAGATTTTTACTTTCTCTAAGCTAAGTTTCAGTGAAAGTGAGGTTGAGATTTCAGCTTTTAATCAATCCACTTTTTACAGCAACAAATTATCCTATTCAAGTCTTGAAAAGCAAACAGAAGAGTACCAATGCTTGATCAAAACTGAAGTTCTAGCCAGCACAGTTGCCCTGTTAAATGAGGATCAGGTAAGTATCGAGATCGACACAGATAAATCCACAGCGATCATTCAAAACTCTAAAAGCAAGCACACTCTCAGATTAAATACAGATCAGCTCAGCAATTTTGTGAATCCTGAGAAAAAAACAGATACTCTTAAAGCTCGTGTGAGCTGCAAAACTACGGAAGTTTTAGAAGCCATAAAAGCAGCTAGTATCTCAGTAGGGCAAGCTAAAAATACTTTTGATCCAACATTTTTGAATATTTGTTTCACAGTTGATAGCATTGAAAACCATTTTTATGTAGTTGCTACAGATAGATTTAGAGTCACCAAAACCAATGTCCAAGCTGAAATAACAGATACCAACGAACAGCTTAAAGCCGATAAAATAAACTTTTTAACTCTCCCTAAAGGTTTGCAACTTTTATTTGCTTTCAATACCAATCAAGAAAGTTTAAGTTTTGAATTCTTAGAGGATCTAATTTGGATCAACCTTGGCTCAGCAAGTATCGCACTTCGCTACAGTGATGGAGTCTACCCTGATTACGATAAAATTATCCCACAATCTTTTACATGTCAGTTTACCCTCAACACCAAGGAACTACAAGAAGCTCTCAAGCAAGTTTATTATTTTGCAAGAACTAATACTAATAACAAAACTGTAAGTCTACAAGTCAAGCCAGCAGATAAAAAAATCCATTTGACTAGCCAAACAGAAGAAGGATTTGCCAGTGAAAGCAGCGTCCAGATTTTAACCTTTGAAGGAGCTCAAGATGACTGGACTCAATCTTTCAACTCTGAGTTTTTGATAGACTACGTTTCTACAATCCAAAGCGAAAATACATTCTGGGAATCTAATCCAGGAAAGCCTTCAGTAATCTCTCCAGAAGGAGAAAAATCAAGACAGTTGTACTTACTTAGTGGATTGAGATAGAATAAAACCCTTTCCTACTCTGATGTCCGATTAATAACTGTCATCCTTGTAGATGTTAATTATTTCGTTGACAAACTCCAATTGTCACCCTGATTTTATTTCAGGACCTTTGAATGCAGCGACCTTGTAAATATCAAATTATTTAGTAACAAACAATATTGATGTCATTCTGAACTCGTTTCAGAATCTTTTCCTTATTCTAAGTAGATAGGACCCTGAAATAAAATCACCCTCAAAATAATTGATATTTACAACCAAAAACTTTATTCAAGATCTTTTCCTAATCGACGCGCAGGCAAGCCAAATTCTACCCCGATCAAGAACACCCTTTCAAATTAATACTTAATTTGTAGGGAACCCGTTAAGCCCCATAGCTATTCGGTCGGTCCATTCTAGTCTGGAGCAAGTCCGATCTGTTCTAGCTAATGCTTACGCATTGCCTTTCTCTCAGTCGCCGTGGGGCTCAACCTAGCACCCTCGCTCGCCGCGGGGCCTTTCTCTCAATCGATGTTTGGTAAACCGAATTCTACCCCGAACAAGTCGGGCCACCATTCGGTCGGTTTGTTCCAAACCTAGCACCCTCGCTCGCCGCGGGGCCTTGCAAAAACCTAAAATCTGTGCTATGAAATTTATTAATACCTATGTTTCCTACTAAAGTTGTAAATTTATTTGGCATACAAACTACAAACTCAGCTTTAAAAGAGGGGAATTCTAGCGTTGCCTTACAAACTTTGAAAAAAAATAAACAGCCAAAAAGAAAGGCTAAGAACAACATATTTTTCTGGAACAAGACTTCTTTATTTGACTTTACTTCAACAGCCACTGATCAAGAGCTTCAGGAAGAGTTTTATGGTAAGACCTATACTACCAATTCTGCCAAAACAAAAATGAAACCTTATTACAATCAATTAGAACTGCTCAAAAAATATGGCACAGCCAAGATGGTAGAGCAAGATTTGGAAAGTAAAAATAGCTGGTGGTCATTCAAGTTTTTGAAGAAATTCTTGGCGGAGTAATTTTATTTACTCAATACATTAAACTTTTTTTGACTGATAAGTTTTTAAGGAGTTTAAATTTTATATGATTGAAATAACTTCCAAAGAGAAGTATCAAATTTTGGAAAATATATATCTTGCATGTTTTAAAGAGTTCAGAAATTTGGACAGTCACTTAGGGAAAATTGATTCAAACGATTTGAAGAAAGAATTTGATTTAGCAGATGTATTTAAAACACCAAGAGTAGTTTATACTTATACTCAAAACAATATTGTAATGGGTTATATAGTATTCAACCCGACGTCAAATGAAGATAACATATACCATTTATATATTGATCCTCAATACCAATCAAGAGGAGTAGGAGCAAAACTACTAAATCATGTAATTGATAAAATTCCTAAAAATAATCAACGAGAGACAACTGTCTATGTCTTTGAGTATAATCAAAAAGCAATTGAATTTTATCAAAAATACGGATTTGTTATTGTAGAATCAGGATTAAACCACGAATTACTCTCAGGATTAAACATTTCCTATTGCAAAATGGTAAAAAAAATCGCTTAAACTTATTATAAAGCCGCGGCTGAACTACTACTTGCTGGTACGTTTTCAACCCACATTATCATCTTGGCATTTTTGTAAGTCTCAGTGAGGACCTTATCTTCTTCTAAGGCTGATTTTACCTCGTATGTTCCTGCCGGTTTCTCTGGCAATTCGTTAAATAAAGCAAGTAGAGCTGGGTCTAAGATATACAGGGTGGCTTTTGGTGTAGTGGCTCTAGAAGCTGCTGGTTGGATGTTTCTAGAATACGCGTTATTGTAGATAATACTATCAAAACCAGCTTTTACAAAGTTATTTCTGAGGGTATTGGTTTCATTGCTTTGATTTCCCAAAAAAGTTACTTGGGTATTAAATAACTCTTCAGACTTAGCTGAGACAAGCATGTTCTGAATTTGGTTTCTGGCTTTGACAGCAGCAGCTGAAGTACTCCCTGTTCCCATCAAAGCGCCGCCACAATAATTGACATTTGAACCTCTGCTTGCAGGACCTGCACATAGTATTCCATTCCCTTCTTCCCAAACAATCTTGTAGTAATTATTTTGGATATCAGTCTCTTCGACTACATAATACATGGCTAGCATATCTTGCAGACTCATATTGGTACGTACGTTATCTCCCAATATTTTGAGATAATCGTTGATATTATTAATATTAGAAAACGCATCTTTTTGTTTGATTTCAGAAGTTATCCCTTGGATTACCAAACTTTGTCTTCTGCTCCTTGCATAGTCTCCGGCATCAGCTGCTGCCATACGTGACCTAGCATAGATTAAAGATCTAGTTCCATCCATTCGTTGCTCACCTACCTCAAAAGCAGGGCATGGCCTGATATATCCACTATAGTTTTTAGTAGGGAAGCTACAATCGGTAAAGGCTTTATCTACATTGACAGTGATACCACCTAATTGATCGACAACCTGTTCTACTCCTTCAAAGTTTGTCACGGCCCAATAATGAACCGGTATATTAAACTCATTAGCTACAAAATTGGATAAAGCTTCAGCCCCTGCACCCTCTTTACTACTAGCACTTTCAGCATATGGATAAATGGCATTTACTTTTTCTGATATTTTAATGGTTTTCCCAGCATCATTTGGATAACTAGCTGTGACGTAAGTATCTCTTGGGATATTGAGTGTGACAAATGCTTTTTCATTATGGAAATATGATACCAACATGATAGTGTCTGTTAGACTTGCTGAAGAATCTCTTCCAATGAATAAAAAGTTAGTCCTACCCTCTTCACTTCCTGCTAGTTTTGGTTTTTCGGTATTGAATGGGTTAGGTACATTTATACATCTGAAACTAAAGCTATTTTCACAATCATCGTTGCCACTGACAGAAATGTTATCCACAGCACCCAAAAAGTTTTGAGAATAAATAAATATCCCACTTATCATCAATAGGCTGATAACGATTAGAAAGAGTGAGATTACCTTACCAAGGTTAAACTTTTTCTTGGGTCTAACTGGTTTAGAAGTAGCAGGCTCTACAACCTCAACCTGAGTTTTATCTTCATGTATTGCAGTGCTTTCTGCAATTATTTCATCGATTTCATCTGGTCTATGTTGTGGCGTTGTAGGCATAAATCTTAAGTATAATATGACAAACTTTTATTCTCGTAAAGGTTAAACTTTTTTACCGTATTTTTCGACTAGTTCATCCTTAACTTTCTTTAGTTCTTCTCTTGGTAAGATACTAAATAACTCCCAAGCAATATCCAAAGTTTCATAAATCGTTCTGTTTTGAGTCCCTTGGTTCAAGAATTTTTCTTTGTATTCCTTATAGAATCTAATATAAGCTTTTCCAGCATCTGTTAGAGAGTCATATCCAAGTACTAAGGCAAGCTCTTCTTGTTTGATAGCCTCAGCTACAGCTGCAAACATTTGATCAGCTACTTTGTCATGATCTTCTCTAGTCTTTCCTTCTCCTTGACCTTTGTCTTTAAGACGACTTAGAGATCCTAAGATATCGATAGCAGGGTAGATTCCTTGCTTGTGTAATTGCCTATCCAGTACGATCTGACCTTCTGTGATGTAGCCAGTAAGATCAGGTACAGGGTGAGTTGTATCATCGTTTGGTCTTGATAAAATCGGGATTAAGGTGTTGGATCCCTTCTTTCCTTCTACTGTTCCAGCGCGTTCTAGAAGCGTTGCTAAATCAGTATACAGATAGCCAGGGTAACCAGCACGACCTGGAATTTCTTGTTTGGCACTACTGACTTCACGTAGGGCATTTGCGTAATTGGTAAGATCAAATAGGATAGTCAGAACTGAAAAGTCTAGATCGTAGGCTAAGTATTCAGCAACTGTTAGAGCAAGTCTTGGAGTAAGCAATCTTTCAACGATCGGATCAGATGCCAAGTTCACAAACATTACAGAACGTGATAGTGCCCCTGATTTTTCCATTTCATTTTTGAGGTATTCGTACTGATCACTAGTAATACCCATGGCCCCGACAACTACTGTAAATTTGTCATTTGGATCATTAGTTCTAGCATTAGCTGCAATTTGAGCAAGTAATTCTAGATCTGGAAGACCTGAACCTGAAAAAATTGGGATTTTTTGCCCCTTAACAACTGTGTTTGTCAGATCGATTGAAGATACACCGGTTTGGATAAAGTCATGAGGTTCTGCTCTTCGAAATGGATTAATAGCTGCTCCGTAGACACTTCTATACTCCATTGGTAATGGTTCATTGTACCATAGATCGTCTTTTCCATCGATTTGATACCCATCAAGTGGCCTCCCTACCCCGTCAAAAGTGCGGCCCAAAATACTTGGAGAAAGGGCGATGTTTTTGGTTTCTCCTTTAAAGACAGCTTGAGCGCCGTCGATTTGGATACCAGCTGAGTTTTCAAAAAGTTGAACTACAGCAGTGTCTTCTTCTAAAATAATAACCTGACCTTGGATCAAACGACCACTTGGATCTTCTATTAAAACTAATTCCTGATAACCGATGTTTTGAGTGTGGCGAATGTAAACTAAAGGACCTTTTAGAGTGTCGATGGATTTATAACGAATCATATATAAAGTTGCAACTAAGTAATACTTAGATTTATTTGCCATACAGGCAAAAATGTCAAGCAGGATTTGGTAATTGACTATAACTTAATTAGTCCTTAGAAAATCTATATAGATCAAAACCACAAGCAAGTATGAATTTAAGTTTCCAATCAAAGCCTACCCTGACAGTTTTAAAAGCTGCTACCAATCAAGAATTATTGACTCAAATAAAATCTGCAAATCCAGACCATTTATTACATATTAGACTTGATCAAATAACTGACTTTACTCCAGATTGCCTTACTCAAATAAAACCTGTAAGCGCTGATCGAATGCTAATGGTAAGCTTTAGAAGCCCAAAAGCTGGCGGTCACAAAATTATTTCAAAAGATGATTGGAGGATTGTGATGGAGCAGATTATATCGATAGGTTTTCATTACGTCGAGATCGAAATGCCTTCAGTTATGGATATTGATCTTAGCAAAAAGTCTGAAGGGACAAAAATCATTGTTTGTTACGCTGATTCTGCTCAGACTCCAGGTTATAGAAATCTTAGAAAATTACAAAAAAGAATGAGAGGCTTCAACCCTGATATTCAAAGCTTTGATACTAGAATTAAAAACAATGACGACCTACAAAACTTAGTAAGGCTTCTTGTTAGTAAGAAAAAATCTGATAATTTGTGGGTTAATTTTAAAGAACTTCCAATCAATGAGGTAACTCTTGGCAACTTATTTTCTCAAAAATTATTTTAAACTTTTGTTTGCAATCCTTTATCAAAGCTAACCAAATCCATCTCTTCGTTTTCTTGCAAAGCTTGCAGGTAACAATCCACAAAGTCTAATATATTGTTTTCGTATTTGCTAAGTGAGTTTAAAATCACCTCCTTTTTATTCATTTCAAGATTTGTTTCAGCAATCAGTGGCAGTAAGACCTCACATATCTCTCCCCTACCTACTTTGTAACCTTTTTCTAGAACATACACAATTTCTGCTAAAACCAAATCAGGTAATACTATTTTAATTTTTTTTTCTTCTAGATCGAGAAAATATTTTTGGGCCTGTCTAAATTGCACGGGATTGCGATCAACAAAATAACTAATGTAGATATTAGTATCCAAAACAAAACTTCGCATATTATTTTACAGTTTTTATAAAGGTTTTCCCACTTAGGTTTTTGATGTCTTTATCTGATAACTTGATTTTGGGTTTGAGACTTTTACCTAAGTTTGAAAGTTTTTTGATGGCTTTAAAAAGGTATCCATCACCTTGTTTGATAATTAGGATTTTGGAACTAGCCATTTCTTCTCGAATAGGTTGAGGAATAGTAATGGTACCGCGGGAACTAATATTTACTGTATAAGTCATATATTACTGTAATAATATAATAATTCTGCATTATATCTAGTTTACTGTCAATTTAGGTCTATACTAATTTTAATTATAATTCTTAATTTGAACTTTTTTTTGGTCATTCAGAACTAGTTTCAGAATCTTATATTAATTATAGACCCTAAAATAAATTACGCGGTGACATGTTTTTTTTATTAAAGTTAATGTAATTTATTAACTTTCCGTACAATAAAACTAAAGATTAAAAGCTTTTTCAAGAGTTTCAATATCAAATTTTTTCATCTGCAAAAAGGCTTGAGTGACTCTGTCAATTTGCTGCTTAGTACCCTTTTTCATCATTTCTTCCATCACCGTTGGTACGATTTGCCAGGATATACCAAATTGATCTTTTACCCACCCGCATTGCTGCGCTTCAGGGACTTTAGAGAGTTTTTCCCAGTAATAATCAATCTCTTTTTGGGTTTTACAGTATATAATAAGCGAGTTCATTTCATTGAATTCAAATTTATGATTGTTGCTACTATCACCAAGAACGAATTCTCTGCCACAAAGCTGTACCCTACAATATGCAAGATTTCCTTCTATTTCAGGAGTTTCATTTGGTCCATAACGCATAATTTGGTCTTCAAGGATTTTACTATCATCGAATATTGAAGTGTAGAACTTTGCGGCTTCTTCAGCTTTGCCAGCAACTTGTCCTGTAAATAAAAGTGACGGGGTGATTTTTTGAATCTGCATACTACCATCATGCATAATCTGCCATGAAACTCCAAATTTATCATTTAACCAGCCAAATTTCTCACTAAAGTCATATTTATCAAGTGGCATCAACACCTCAGCTCCTTCAACTAGACTACTCCAAATTCTATCCACCTCTTCCACATAAGAACAAGACACCATATAGGAAAAAGATGGGTTACGATCGAATAATGGTCCTGCTGAGATAAACTGAAAATCACTTCCAGATAGGTTCAAATTGATTATATTTGCTTGTCCGCCGTCAGTCTCACTTGGTGTATCGTTTAAAACAGTATTTCCATATATTTGAGAATTTTCAAAAATATCAACATAAAAATTAGCAGCTTCCATAGCTTCAGTTTCAAACCAAATATGAGGAATTATTTTTTGGGTAATATTTAAGTTAGACATAGGAAATAAATTAGCCAAATTTATCAGGGTTTATAGTAATCATGTCAATAACATATTATTTTGACACAGCCTAAAAAATGAGCTAAACTATATTAAAATAGATTTTAACAAAAAAAGTTGGAATTTAAAACAAAAACAAAAGTATGCTACCTGTTAAGGCAAAGAAAAAGTTTCAATTCAAAAAACTGATTCAAAACAAAAAGTTTATAATTGCTGTATCCTTTGTACTACTTTTAGTCTCAATTTCAACTGCTGCCTTACTTGGGTTTAATCCATTTAGTAGAGACGGTGAAGATGCTGAAGCTTCTGGAGTTAATGATTTGATTCTTAGATCATACGTGCAAAGACAGCCAATTGAAAACTATACCCAGACTAACGATAGATTACTGACTGATAAGTTCCCTGGAACTCCTGGACTAAACTATTTCCCACATACCACATATGAAAGATCGATCAGGCCAGCAGAGCCATTTACGACAAATTTTTGGAGAAATATAAATATCGATGATGCCATTGTAAGTGGTAGTAGGCTTAAGACTTTTGGGTATTATAACTATTTAAACATGATAATAAATAATGGTGCTACTGATATTTCAATAAATAGTATCAATTTGAATTCAACTTATAGTGATCAATTAAACTTTTCTACTTTCAACGGAAATAATTGGAGTGAACTTAGAGGACAAAACGATATGGAAGGAAACACTCCTTTTTATGATACTAAAACTCAAGATGGAATTGAGTATAGATCTCTTATATTTGCAGTTGATCCATTATACTATGATTGCAGAATTAGTAATAATTATTCTAGCCCAACAAATCCAAATGGTTATTGGAGAAATCTTTATGTGCCTGCAGCAGGTGGAGGATACCAAAGAGCAAGGTGTGCTTATGATACAAATGGTAAACTAGTTTTCAATGGTAGTCCTTTATATGTTATAGCCGATGGTTTTTCTGAAAGCTACAGTGGCTATATGAATAATAGGACATTTATCCCGGCTGTACTTCAGCCAGGTCGGTATTTCAAGGTGGAACATTTGATTTATGTAAATAAGAATAGTCTAACAAACCCAGATCTTACGCTGAGTTCAACACTTTCAGCAACTGCAAACACTGACCCAACTCCAGCCAACAACTCAAAAAGTTTTACCTTCAAAGTCTATACTTCAGACATGGAGCTAAAAATGACTAGACAGGCCAATCCTACATCAATTGGATCACTTCAAACTTATGACCTGGAAATTAAAAACAACGGCCCTACACTAGGTATTGGCCCTGTAGAAATTAGTACTCGCCTCAACCCGAGATTAACTTTCCAAAGTTTTGTAATCCCTAATAATAACTGGAATTGTACCCATACTAGTGGTGTAATAAGTTGTAGATATATTCCAGGTGATTATCCACTCGGCTTAACAACCAATCTTCAAATCAAGGCAACAATAAATTCATAATATGTCAGGAAAATTCCCATTTGTAATGCAACCTAAATACTTATTAAGTGTAATGACTAGCATTAGCCTCCTATCTGGCTTAGGTGTCTTGAGTATAAAAGTAGATCAAAGCCAAGGTAATATTTTAACTAAAATTGTGGATAGTTATAACGGTAAAGTCTTTGTTGAAGCTACGAGGTATTGTTTTTTAAGACCATTTAACGCCACGGTAGCCCAATCGACAACTAACAATCAAACTCAGGTTGATATTACTGTAAGAAGTTCAGAACAATATATCTCTGTTAATTCCCCATACACCTATATTTGGGATCCTCAAAGATTTGCTTACGGTGATCATGAAATAAGATTTGATCAGCCAAAAAATGGTACTTTAGAGCTTATCAGCAATTACACTACTAATAGTTTTTACTCAGGATTCTTGCAAAGACCTGTAGCTCATCCACAATATACAATTAGGTACAGACCTGACCCTGGCTTTAGTGGTACAGAAAATTTTAATTACTATTTAAGACAATCAGCAGTAGGCACACGTGGCACTTACCCAAACGCTACGGATTATCTTTGTTTTGATAAGGCTCCCATTACTATCAACGTAACTCCGACTGCTCCCAGCTGTACTAATCCTGAAACTTATGACTTAGCAACTGGTGCTGGTATTTTTTCTGTAAGTTATGATCCAAATCTGACAAATAATCGTGGAGTTGCTAGTGTACCAACAGCCAGTTTGTACTGCGTATCTGCAACCAATTCTGATCTCACCATTGAAAAAACTATTTCTGGAGAATTAATCAGTGGCAATCAAGCAACCTACACTCTCAATGTCACAAATGTTGGTCCAAACAACAATCCCGGACCAATTACAGTCACTGACACCCTACCCCCACAGCTTAGCTTTGTCTCAGCTACTGGAACTGGTTGGAGTTGTAGTCAGGCTAGTCAAGTAATAACTTGTACAAAAGCTGATGGATTGAATGTTGGTGCTAGCAGTCAGATTGCCGTAGTTGTAAACGTGACTGGATAGGTTTAAAATAAGAATTAACCAAGCAAGCATTGTCAAAACTCACAAATTATTTCTATTTGATAACATAATATATGGAAAACTGGTATGTTTTAGCAACAGAAAATTCTGACCAAGGTAATTCAAGTCTATTAGCCCTCAAAATTCAGCTTTTACAAACACCAATTTCCGTTACAGAATCCCAAGAATCAGTTCAAATCGAAGAAAAGAAATATACCCAAGCATTAATATTAGAACTCCACCCAGATCTTGTCTTAACAATTAAGGCCATTGTAAATGAGTATCACAATTTAATCTTAGTAAAGCAGGCTGATAAAAACGAGAGGGATTCTAAGTAATGTATCATGATACTAAACTCTCAATGGATTTGATATACTGATTCCTCTTTACAAAGATATCTCTATCAACCCAATCATAAGTTTCCCCAAGTTCTTCATCTCCAAAAAAAGTAAATTTTGAAAGTTGAGAATGAGCCAAAGGATAAGTGTAGATATTTACAAGCTTGCCTTGGTATGGAAATTTATCAGCTGATTTGTAGCCGAAGTATTGGTAGTTGCCAACTGTTATAAACTCCCCAACAAATTTTATCTTTTTAACATCGAGGATAAGTCTTCCCTCAGTTTCTTCTTTAATTTCTCTAACTAAACAGTCTAAGCCAGACTCGCCAATATTTCTACCGCCACCAAGTAGTCCAAAATCAGATCCAGAATCAATCATAGGTTTTCCTCCTAAAGTGACTTGAACAAAGACTTTTTTACTCTCACTATCAAATGGTAATAAATAGTCACCTACTCTGAGATTACTTGGATAAGCCATATATAATCAAGGAAATTAAATATTTTTAAACAGTCAATTGATTTTGCAAAGATTGCATTAATTTATACATGCAGCCTTCATTGTGAATAATTGGCTAAACAATTTTAAAAATTAGGCGCCAGAGTCCAAGTGATGGTTTGAGAGTAAAAACCAGCAGGAGTATCTGAAGAGCGGGCTATTTGAAGATTAATTAGAGTAGTATTAGTAAGATCTGTAGTACCTGGTTGGTTGGGACCATTGCAGCCAAGTACCGGGGTAGAGCTAGCCTGATTGATTGCTACACTATTACCTGGACTGGGGTTAAATGCTGGCTGAATAATTATTTGCCCATTGGTACACGACCCTGGTGTGATGCTTGCGCCATAAAGATTACTTGAGGCTGCGATATTAGAACCCCCGCTTCCGTTACTGCCGGCCAAAGCATTTGGAAATCCTAAACCATCGGATGTGCGCAAATCTCCTGAAGTTGTAATATTTATTGTATATCCGCTTCTAGAATTAGTAGTGACTTTTAGTCTATAGGCACATGAGCCAACTGTATTGATACTCAAATCACCAAAATCACACAGCCCACTAAAAGCTGCAGTGTCGCCACTATTTCTTAATGCAAAACTTAGCGATCTTAGTGGGGCAATGTTGGTAGCAGAGACAGTATTTGTTATTGTTTCATTAAATGTAGTGACAGCTAACTGGCGAATTCGGCGCTCATTAGGAACTGTTCCATTTCTACTTTTGAACCCAAAATTTGGATTAGTAAATGTGGGAGTTGCACCTGCAGTGTTATTTACGCGGAGCACTCCGTCAATACTGATTCTGCGCCTAGTTGTATCCCAGCTCAGCTTTATATTCCTCCAAGTTGAATTATCCAGGGTATTAATTGCAAATGCCGTGTTGCAAGCACCAACTCCTCCAGGATCTGTTTGAGTTGTATAACAAACTCTATTTTGACCATCATCAAAAGTAAAATGTGCACCCCCAAGTACTATGTCTTCATTAGCTGGGACTTGCGAATCAAATCCATACTGCCACATCGCCTCAGTTCCGTTATTGGTTCCACCCGACCAAAGTTGAAAAAAAACAAGATATCTTGAATTTGCAGGAGTATACGTATAATTACAAGACCCTGTAGCCGATGCTGTATTAGGTGTTAGCTGTAGCCATTGGTTTACCCCGTCCCAGTTGGTAGCACCTGCCAAACTACACGATGGCGTAGTGGTAAACATTTCGTAAATATCAAAAACTTGTGATGGATTTTCAGCGTTAATAAGTGATGGATCTCCAAATGTTATATAATATGTACTAGTACCAGTTGGCAAACTAGGAACCTTAAAAACCACCGAAGTATAGGTTGTGTTGCAGTAAAAAACTGCATAATCTAAAGGTGATACAAAATCAGATGCAAAAACTCTGACATCTCCGCAATCAGTTTGCATTCTGCCAGCAGTTATCTCAGCTGATGTAGATAATACTGCATCTATAGGGTAATTGGTTTGGGCTGAACCTGATGAATTGGTAACTGTTACTGTACGAGTAACGTATCCTGCTGCTTGAACACTTGGTGATAAATCAAAAGAATTAAGTATACTACTAAAACAAAGTAAAAATAAAAGAATTAAAGTTACTTTATTGGATTTCATAAGTGCTCTTATTAGATAAAACTTCAAATGGCACAAAGATTTCCTCTCCTGACTTAGTGCTAAACACTGCCAGCCACTGATACGAATACAATGTATTTACTCCCCCATCATCTCTCCAGGCTTCAGGGTAATTGTTTGTAACGCAGGTATCATCTCTGAGTAGATCAAATGACTTTACATTCACACTTACAGTTTTTACCCCAGCAAACCCTTCCACGCAGTTCCAGAGCGTATCGGTTGTAGCATCAAAAGTATTATTTTTATTTTTATCCAAATAAATATTCATCGTTCCACCTGATACTTTAGCAAATATTTCATCTGGTAAATTTAGTTTTATTGTCTGGAGCTTGGTCATATCCAAGTAATCAATGATTATTTCAGAAATGGTTATTTCGCTTCCTTTTTGGGGCCATAATCTTACGAGGATTTGCTGATTTGGCTCTAAGCTTTTTGGGATTTGAGCGTGATATTTTTCTGATTTTCCTTCGATAGCAACAAGTGAGGTAACGACTTCATTTTTTTCAGTATCATAAATATCTAAGGCGATTTGATCTTGCCCACTCATTTTTGCAGAAAAACTAATTTCTAACAGATTGGTATTTTGAGGCGAAATCCCACTTGCATAAGGCCTGACATTAAACCCACAGCCATTTTTGACTGGTGGAGCGACATCGGTGTAGCAATTCGTAGTTCCAGCTGTAGAAACGGATTGTTTTTTGAGGCTCATTTGGTAGCCTATCTGACTTATTGCTGGGTTATTATAAAAGCTGGAAATAGTTTTTTGATACTCTTTTATTTGTACATCTTTGTTGCTTTTTTCAAGTGGAGTAGAGATAGCTATTTGAGTATCCCCTTGGCTATTTTTTAATACCACAAATTCAATATACACAAACAAACCAACGTTAAAGGCCAGGATCAAGGCACCAATTCCAACAAGTAACCTAATACGGCCTTGTAATACTTTTATTTCTTTTTTTACTCTACTAATTAATTCATAGGCTGCATCTGGGGTTAATATACCTGCCATATCTTTTATGCATATTGAGTCTGCCCCAGCATTCTCCATTTCGACCATTAAATTAATATAATATTCTATGGTATGTACTTTACTTGTTGTGTAGGAAATAGCGCACTGGCAGTGAGCTCCAGCTTTTTTAATAGCATTAATTGATGTTTTTAAATTTCTTACATCATTTAGAGCATCAAATATAC
>JBBSJV010000003.1:0-33118 GCA_038256935.1 Patescibacteria group bacterium | reverse complement strand
ATATTGGGTTAGATATCTTAAAAATGGATCTGCAAACTGGGTAACAAGGATAAAGTATGTTTTGTGGCTGTGCAAAGCTATGGTTTACGGCTAGTATGCTCAATACTTACCTGAAAAATAATTATGTCCCTTGTTGCGTTGTGCAGATCCGTAGTTCTAAAACAACTGTTTCCGATTGCTCGAATTTGCTTTGTTTCAGATCTAATTATCATTGTATCATAGTTTTCGAGTTGGAGCAATTAACTAAAGTGTGATTTTATGACATAAAGCTCAGTTAAAATCTAGTTTGAGGGGTCAAAAGCAGACTAAAAATCTGACTTAAATACCCAAATAATAAGAACAAAACTATAACAACAAAGACTCCAATTAGAAAAATAAATAAACTATTTGAAACTTGTGATTTAGCGAATACGAAGCGAATTCTATTACTAAAAAAGTTTTCCGAAGTCTTTTTTCTAAGGTATAGTCTAGCTAGTGTATTGTGAAATTCTTTTTCATGGTGCCTGTGGAAAACATGGGTTAGCTCATGAGCAACAACATATTCAATGTGTTTGCCAGAGTCATATTTGATCAGGTTTTGATTGAAAAATAATTTGAATTGTTTCCTTTTACCGTCAATACTATTGATCCCCCATTCTTTTTCAGCAGGTTTAATCTCTATTTCAATCTCACGGCTGTAGCCAAACTTATCTAAATAGTCATTGACTGATAAAACTTCATCAACTTGCACCTTTTTACCTGCTCGAATGTAATCAAGTTTTACTTTTACTTTTTTGCTGCGTAGTTTTTGGATTTGATTAGTAACAATCTTTTTAAGTTCGACTTGGCAGTATTTTTCAAAAGCCGAGTTTAATTTATCCATATCCCCTCCAACACTACTTCCAACCCAGACTTGATTATATCTATATTCAAAACTATTTCCAACACCTTTTGTATAAACAGGTACCTGCTTACCAAATAATGGTACTGTGGCAATAGGTATTGAAGATAAACTCACTTTTTAATTTTAGCAGTAAAACTATATTTTTACAATGGGAAGCAAAATCATGGCGGTACTAATTTTCATACAACTATTAATTCATCATGACGTACAGTTAATCCCCATCTAACCTAGACACTTGGACGCATTGCTCGCAAGCCTTGCAATACTTAATTTATCAATAATGCCACTGAAACAGTTGTGGCCTGCGTTGTCTAAGTCATATATGGATTAGCTATATATAAGGCTAAATTAGAGGGTTTAATAGAATTGACAAAACCATATCTGAGGGGTAAACTTAGATCAATAATATTTTACTATGGATTTATCGTTTTTACCCCAAGATCACCTTTTAGCCTTTATCACTGTTGATTGTGAATCAGCTTACGGGCAAGAGTTAGTACAAAAGCTAGAAGCTAAAAACCAGCAATTAACTGATACTGGTGTAGTTGTAAAGATCCTTAATTATGGTACTAGCAAAGAATCAGAAGTAGTTATCAATGACCGTGAAGGTGATGTTTGGAAGCAAGTAGTAGGGCTAGCAAATTCAAATAAACCTGGAGAAAATCTTATTCTAGCCAGAGTTAGCGAAGGTAGGTTAGAAATCTTGGAACTAAAACCACAACTTGAAAAGGATCTAGATTATCTTGAAGCACTAGTTTCTGTAGCTCAAAACTACAAAGATACCACTGAGCCTAGTGATGGGTATTTCAAATGGGGACAGATCGTAGCTGAAGACGGGGAGTATCTATGTAAAGATTGTGGGTATATACTAGATCTTAAAAAGGGCCAAATTTTTCCGATTTGTGAAGTTTGTTTATCAGGACAACCAGATGGTCCAGCAGGTCCTAGTGAAGGGTACTGGGAAAAGATATAATATAGAGATCAGTTTTTTGAATTACTAATCAATGCCGCCCTAGTGTGGCAAGTAAAGACATTTTTTGATTTTCATCTAACAAGAAAGATAAATTATCTGATCTAATTTAATGAACATGGCTAGTTTCGGGGCTTTGCTGGCTGGGATTTTGCTTAGTATAATACCAAGAAGCTAAGGCTGTAGAGATAGGAACTGCCATACATAATGTCATACTACCAATAATGGTTCGAACTAATTCTTCACTGATTAATTCAGAATTTAAAATAACCCACCATGGAGCAATACGAGTTAGGATATAGCTCAAAAATATCGGCAGTCCTGCACTCAAATAAGCTATAGCAAGTGTATTTATAAGAGCTAAAATATGAGTTTTACCAACATTCATAGACTGAGAAAAGACTTGCTTGAAGGTTTTGCTAGTACCTTTTGAGATCTCGGCTACAGTAGCTACTTGGGTGGTAATTACATCATCTAAAATACCAATAGTCCCAAGCACGATACTACCTAGTAATATACCCTGAAAAGCTAGTGGCACACCTGATTGAATATATTGCAATTGATAAGCTTCTTCACTGGCTTGTCCTGATAATCTCATAGCTGACACCCCCAAAGAAGACAGCCAAAAAGCAAAAGCCAAAGTAATCCCCCCTGCAATAATCGAAATTAGAGTAAACACACTCCAGTCTTGAGTCAAAAATAGTGTTAAAGAAAGGGTAAAAACACCAACAATAAAAGATAATAGTACGGGGTTTCCAAACAATAAAATAGCCGGTAAGTAATTTGTAAATAACAAAAGAATGCTAAGACCAAGTCCAATTATGGCGTATATACCTTTCCAGCCAGTTAAAGCCACCACAAAGAAAATAAACAATAATACTAAAATAAATAAAGTCGGTAGTCTAAACCTATCAGAGATATAATATTGCTCTCCTTCAGGATTAATAAATCTAGCCAGAATGACTTGTTCACCCTCATTTGGAAGTTGATCAACGGCTATAGTAGGTATAGAATATTCAATATCCAAAACCTCCCCACTAGATAGTCGAACCACAATATTATAAACCATGGCATCTGTGAATTCATCAGCATTTAAAGGTTGTATTTGATCCACTGTGGCGATTACAAAACCAGCAGAATTAGCTTGGTTATTAACCAAAATTTCTTCAAGTCTTGGCTGCATAAACCTAGAAATTGAGAAAATTATAATTAGAGTAAAGATAATAGCAATAACTTTGGCTATGGCAGTTTTGAAAGATAGGGGTTTGGATTCATGATGGGCGTGTCCGTGATGAGAGTGATCTGACATAAAAAAATTTATATTCAAGACAACTAAAATTGTCTAATTTTTATAAATCAATGCTTGACTAAACTAGTCTTTCAAGCTAAGAATTTATTAGTTATCAATACTATGAACGATTCTCATAAAGGCAAGAAAAAAGGCTTAGATATCAAAAAAAATGACCACTCTGGGAAACACTCACCCCATAGTCATAACCAAGATGATAAAGTGGAACCTAAAAATGCTACTCAAGGTGAGCCAAATGCTATGGTAAAAAGAGACGATGCCTGGTTTGCTTTACCTAGTGAACAAGGTAGTCAGAATCTAGATGAAATTTTAGAAAAAGATGGGTATTTAGTAGAAAAACCGCGCCAAATAGTGAGAAAGGGCAGTAAGATTGGAACAGAGTTTAATACTCACTCCAATGCTAATAATTCCCAAGAGGGTGTTGTTTTAGGTAGAAAAGGAAATACTAGTTGGAGCCAAAATATAAAAGATTTGAGAAAAAACTTTGGATTTTCATGGAAAAGATTTGGCCGTAAGAGTTTAGTTGCTGGGCTTGTTGTTATTCTTCTACTAGTTGTCTCAACAACCACTGTATCAGCGGTACTGATTGATATCTGGAACACCACACCATCTATAGACGATTTAGAAAGGGATCCTAATCAAAGTAGTGTCGTCTACGCCAGAGATGGAAAAACCAAAATTTTTGAATTTTACCAAGAAGAGAGAAGAGAAGTTGTTAGTTTGTGTTTACAAAATGAACCAATAGAAACTCAACCAAATTGTATTCCAACTGAGATGCAGCTAGCAATAGTAGCTTTAGAAGATGAGAATTTTCATGATAATGAGCTAGGTATACCTTGGCGCAACATAGCTGGAGCCGGTTTCAAATGCTTTACCTCGGTTGGTGATGAGTGTAGAGGAGCAAGTGGACTTTCTCAGCAATTGATCAAAAATATTACAGAAGATGATGATAGAAGTGTAGATAGAAAAATCAGGGAATTATTCACAGCTGTTCAATTAAATGAAAATACAAGTACAACTGAAATTCTAGATAAATACTTAAATTGGGTACCTTTTGGAAGAAATGCCTATGGTGTTCAACAAGCAAGTAGATCATATTTCAATAAAGATATCAAAGACATAAATATTATAGAAGCCTGTTATCTATCATCAATGGTGCAGCAGACTAGCTATTTTGAAGGTGGGGTTAGAAGGATTGGTGATGCAAACATACAAATCAGTAACGGATTACTTGGTATCGAAAATGTTGATGAGACGGTAGTAGAAAATGTTGATGGTCAAGAAATAGCTGTAAACGTAAATGCTGATGATTCAGCATTGACTGCAGCTAGAGATTTAGAATTTAGGAAAAATGTATGCTTGCAGAAACTTGAAGAAAAAGAATTCCCACTGGAAAATGGTGTAAGAGGAAAATACATTGAATCTAAAGATCAGCTTCTAAGTTTACAAACAACTCCAGTGGTTTCTACAACTGATGAAGCTGCAGGTCAAGTTGCAAGAACTGAAAATAAGGTAGCCTTTGTTACTTTGCCTGTAAGTGATCCATACCCTCACTTTAGAGAATATATTACCAAAGAACTTACTAAGTTTATTTCTGAGACTGAATTGTATGAGGAAGGCTATGATATTATAACTACATTAGATCCTCAGATACAACAAGATGTTACTCAAATTGTAGCGGAGTCAGAACCTCAAATCACTCGATTTGAAGCAAATAACGCTTCTGCAGTAGTAGTTGATGGTCCAACAGGTCAAGTAGTAGCCATGGTTGGTTCTCTAGCCTACAATAGAGCGGATATTGATGGAAAGGTAAATATTGCTACCAGTGCTCAACAACCCGGAAGTAGTATTAAACCCTATATTTATGCAGCTGCCTTTAGAAATGGTTTTAATCCAGGGACAATGATAAATGACATGCAAACAAACTGGGGAAGTTATACACCTAAAAACTTTGATAACAGATTTAGAGGTCCAGTTAGTATGAGAAGAGCCCTACAAGGATCTTTAAACATCCCTGCAGTTAAAACACTGTTTCTTGTAAACGATGACCCTGCTAGTAATCAAGCATCAAAACTTGATACTTTTTTCAATTACACAGAGTCAATGGGGGTGGTATTTCCATGTGTAGAAGGAGCTAGCAATCCAGATAGGTTTGGAGTAAAAAATGCTGGAGTAGAAACTTGTGCTCCAAATGAGATTAAAGGAGTCACAGCAGAAGATGTTAAAAATGCTTATCGTGGAAGATGTTTCATCGCCTCCGCTCTTGGAGGTTGTGAGGTAACCCTGCTTTCTCATACTACTGGTATAAATACCTTTTTACAAGAAGGAAATTTACGTACAGCAACTCCTTTTATTAGCATCAAAAAGAAAAAAGGTGGTGAAGATGTATATCTAAAAAAACAAAGCAGTGCTACTCCAGTGTATCCAGTAAAAGATGCCGATGAAGAAAACAAGTTAATTGCTAGACAAGTCACTCAAGTGATGAGTGATTACAGCAGTAGAGCAGCTGAATTTGGTTCATCTAGAACATTATTAGAACTCAAAGATAAAAGGTGGAAAGTTGCTGCCAAAACTGGAACTTCAAATGGACCTAGAGATTTGTGGACAGTAGGAGGTACTCCTTATTATTCGATTTCAGTTTGGGTGGGTCGCACTGATAATGGGGCTATGGCTTCAAATGTTTCATCGTCTATTGGCGCAGCTCCAGTTTGGAATCGAATCATGGAATACATGCATAATGGTAAAGAAGTCAAAAACTTTAGTACAGAAGGGCTTACTAGGGTGTTTGTAAATTCTAGAACAGGATTAAATAACAACACCCCTGCTGATCCAAACCAACCAGCTGAGCCTCAAAGACCAACAGGGTCAGTGGAATACTTAACTAAGAAACAGATCGAACAACTCAATAAAAAAACTGGTGTGGTAGCCTTGGCAACACCTGCTGAAGTGGAGAAATATAAAGCTCAGAGTATCTTTGAAAACCGCTCAACAGTCTTACCGGCTAGTTATTTCGTCAATAAAGCTGATGGTAAATTGTTTGTAGAGGGGACAACTGATGAATCTAATAAAGAAGAGGTGAGATGTTTTTTATTGGTTGCAGAGTTTAATACTCCAGCTTGGAGAAACCCTTCTGATGAGTGGAGTAAAAGAGATCCTAGCTATTGCAATATCCCAGAGCCATCAACGCAAACTGGCCCTTTGATAGCTGTAGAACCTGATATTGCCACAAATTTAATAACAGGCAATAACGCGATAAGCAATGTCACAATGTCTGCTAGTTTTCCAGCTGCAACTGGCTTGACTGTTACTACAGTTAGGATTTTAAGAGATGGAACACAACTTGCCTCCACCGCAGGCGCAGTAACAGCAGCTGCAGTAAACCCAGGTCCTGGTAATTTTGTTTTTGAAGTCACAGACAATAATGGTAAGGTCTACACAAGATCAGTTTCAGCTACTATTCAAGCAGTGCCAGCTACCTACAGCAATTTATCATGTCCAAGTACTATGGCCTCAGGTTCTATTGTTACTTGTACACTAAACTACAATCCATCTACTGTTACCTCAGCTAGAGTTTACTTTTCAGGTGGGTCTCAGCAAGATTGTCAGCTAAGTAATGGCCTTGCAAGGTGTCCGTTAGCGGCAATTCCAAATACAACTGGAGCTGGGTTTGGGCCTTCAGTCGTTATTAGTATTAATGGTGGTGGTCCAACAGTTACTTCCGTTCCTGTGACTGTAAATTAAAACAAACTAAACTAATAAATGTCACTTTCCCAAATTCGCAACTTTTCCATAATTGCCCATATAGATCATGGTAAAAGTACTCTATCTGATAGACTAATGGAATTTACTGGAGCTATTACAAACAGAGAGTTACAAGAGCAGACTTTGGATAAGATGGATCTGGAAAGAGAGCGTGGAATCACAATCAAACTGCAACCAGTTCGCATGGACTATACTTATACTGGAAAAGATCCTCGATTTAAAGGTCAAAAATTTATCTTAAATCTTATTGATACACCAGGGCATGTGGATTTTGCTTATGAAGTCTCACGGTCTCTTGCTGCTTGTGAAGGGGCGGTTCTATTAGTAGATGCCACTCAAGGTATCCAAGCTCAGACATTAGCAAATTTGTACTCCGCAATAGAATTGGATCTAGAGATTATCCCAGTTTTAAATAAAATCGATCTACCAAACGCTGATATCCCAACTCGAAGTGAAGAAATTGAACAAGTCCTAAGTTATCCAAAAGACAAAATACTACATGTGAGCGGCAAAACAGGAGAAGGAGTCAAAGAATTATTGGAAGCAATTGTAGAAAATGTACCCAGTCCAAAGATAGGCAAGGTGTAAATAATGTTTATCCTTTAGCAAGTTGCTACCACGGAACCTGCACTTAAGGTACAAAATTAATTTTGAAGGTATAATTACATTCTAAAACTTGTCACCCTTTTGATGTTAATTATTTCGCTGACAAAATCCACATGTCATCCCTGTAAGTGTCAATTTATTCGCTGACAATTTTAATCTGTCATACTGAACTCGTTTCAGTATCTTTTCTCTATTAATATAAGTAACAGACCCTGAAATAAATTCAGGGTTGTAGATGTTAATTATTTTAATGACAGAATCTATGTGTCACCCTGAATTTATTTCAGGGTCTTTTAAGCACACAGTAAGGGAGAGATTCTGAAACGAGTTCTGCAATGACAATAATATGATTTGATGACTTACAAAGTGCCATTATCATTCATAAAATATTTTATTACAAACTATTATACTGACCAATTAATCTAAAAATAAATCTCTCCAGTTTCTCCAAAACTAATCCCCATTTGTCTTGCAAGTTTTACTATTGAAGATTCGGGATCTACAAGTTTTAGCTGGGATACACATTCATCTAAAGTCATTGATGTAAAATCATGGCAATTGTAAGTCACTACTTGTGCGTATTTTTTGTCTTTTATCATATTTCCAGCAAAGGCTCCGTATTGCCTGCTCAAAATCCTATCAAAGCTATTAGGACTGCCTCCCCTTTGAATATGACCTAAGATTGTAGATCTTGCATCGATATTTTGACTATTCAAAAACCTTGCAATATTACTTCCTATTCCAGATAAGTTTTGCTCACTAGATTGCCCGCCTATATCTGATAAAATTTTCTCCCCACCAACACTGATTGCACCTTCAGCTACTACAATGAGTGCATTGTGTTTGCCTTTTTCTACTCTAGCTTGAATGTACTTTAGTAGCTGATCGTAGGTAAAGGGAATTTCAGGAATCAAAATCATATTGGCTCCCCCTGCGATACCTGCGTTTAAAGAAATCCAGCCAGCATTTCTACCCATAAGCTCCAGTATCATAACTCTATCATGACTATAACCTGTGGTTTCTAACCTATCCAGTGCTTCAGTTGCAATTTCTACAGCAGTTTGAAAGCCAAAAGTATAGTCAGTGCCGTACAAATCATTATCAATACTTTTTGGAACACCAACCATATTCAAACCCATCTCTTGCAGTTGCAAAGCCACGCTCATAGTCCCATCACCACCAAGAACTACAATTGCTTCTAAACCCATTTCGTCGTAGTTTTCTTTAGTTTTAGCTAGAATACTTTTATCAATCAGGTTTAGTTCACCGCCACCGATTTTACCTGGGAAGTGACCATGATTAACACTTTTGAGCATCGTACCACCTTGAAATTTAAATCTATTAGTGTATTCAGGAAGTAGGTGAAAATAATTTTTCTCTAGCAATCCTTCGTAGCCTTTATAAAAGCCAAAAACTTCGTATTCAGGATAAAGTGTTTTGACTAGTGAATCTATCACAGTATTGAGGCCAGGGCAATCGCCTCCTCCGTTTATGACTCCAATTCGTGGTTTATGATTCATGCTACTTGCAAATATTTGATTAATGTACTTTTATTCTATCATCATTATTCAACCTTATCAAACATGTCCATCATCAAAAACTATACTGACCTAAATAACCTTCGCCATTCTTGTCTTATACTAGCTAGTTGCTTGCATATGATAAGAGGGGAGGCAAAGGCTGGAGTTAGTGCTGGGAAACTAAATGACTTAGCTGAAAGCTTCATTAGAGATCACGGAGCAACTCCAAGTTTTAAAAATCTTTACGGCTATCCTTACACCTTGATTACTGAAGTAAATGACGAGGTAGTGCATGGCATGAGCCCCGATAGCAAGATCTTGCCTGATAACTCAATCATTAGTTTTGACTGCGGAGCCATTTATCAAGGGATGTATTCAGATATGTGTATTTTGATGAGTTTTGGAGATATTGGAAAAGAAGGAGAATTATTAGTACAAAAAACTGAGGAGTCATTATGGGCAGGGATAAAAGCTGTAAAAGCAGGGAAAAGAGTAGGCGATATCGGCCACGCTGTAGATAAAGTCTTGCAAGATGCAGGTCTTGGAAATGTATTGGATCTGGGAGGGCATGGGCTTGGCTACAAACCCCACGATGCACCGCATATTACCCACGCAGGTCGCCCTGGAACAGGATCGAGATTGATGGAAAATATGGTTATAGCAATCGAACCAATGGTGACCCTTGGTAGCGGGGAAGTGTATTTTGAACCAGTCCCTGGAAGCGGAATTGAGATTGTAAAGACGGTAGAGGGTTGTATGTCAGCTCATATCGAACACTCAGTGCTGGTTACCAAAAATGGGTATGAGGTTCTAACTGATGTTCCTGTTGAGGAGATGTTTAGGTAGTAAAATTATTCAACTAACTCTAATTCTTTACCACCCCATGCTCTATTTCCCGTTGATGCTGATTTCCATATATTTAAATCGAGAAGACTATCAGTTAGGTTCATATACTTAATAAACATTTCTAGTATAATCATAACTTCATTTTTACTGGGACCATTTTCTTCAAAAATGAAGGTATTAAAGTTAGTTGAGATTGATTGCTCAAATGCCTCATAAAATTCAACCAAATTCAAACCCTCTTGAGTGGACCTGATCAAGCTGATATCAGATTTTAATAATGATAAAGAAGAAAAATAAGCTTCTAATATTATTTTTTGCCCAATTTTAAGAGAGATATCGTTACCCTTATTAACTTCTGCCTTTATTCTCCTAAGTGCTATTAAATAATTTAAAATGGTTTTATCGCGAAACTGTAGAAATATTTCTCTCTCTTGCTTTCCTTTATCATAGACAGTGTAACCTCAAAATATCGTATTATAAGCAATTATAAGTGTTTGTCCTAATTCTTTTTGATAGTTAGCCTCTGCTTCTGTAAGTTTTACTTCTTTTTCACTCATTTTCAATTGTTAGCATAAAAAATAAGTAATGACAATGTTTGATTCCAATCATTTATTCACGATAATTAAATTTTATTTTATGAGATAGTTTTGACTGTTGAGCTCCTTCTTGTTTAAAAGTGTATTTTTCTATGATCTCGTAATTTAAGCCTCACGAATTTTTACAAGTTGGTTGTTTATCAACCCATTTGAAACATCCTATGGAAATTGAACGGTAAAATATCTTGACTAAGTATCAAATATATATTATTATTAGTAACATAAAGAAACTAATACATTTTATGAGTACAATTAATCAACTAAAAGACAAATTAAATACCAAATATTCTACAGAAAAAGAATACCTACAAGCTACAACTGAAGTCCTTGACTCTCTTTCTGAGTTCATTGAAGCAAATCCTGAGTACAATCAATTAAGTCTACTTGAAAGACTAGTAGAGCCTGAAAGAAGTCTGATTTTTAGAATTCCTTGGGTTGATGATAAAGGAAATGTCCAAGTCAACACTGGCTATAGAGTCCAATTTAATAGCGCACTAGGCCCATATAAAGGAGGTTTGAGGTTTCACCCTAGTGTTAATCTTAGTATCTTGAAATTCTTAGGGTTTGAGCAGATTTTTAAAAACAGCCTGACAAGCTTGCCACTAGGCGGTGGAAAGGGGGGTAGTGACTTTGATCCCAAAGGCAAGTCTGATAACGAGATAATGAGATTTACCCAAGCCTTTATGAATGAGTTGTATACATTTGTCGGGCCAGATCTTGATGTGCCAGCAGGGGATATTGGAGTAGGTGGCAAAGAAATTGGCTACCTATTTGGCCAATACAAAAAACTAACTAAAAACCATGTCGGAGTTTTGACAGGTAAGGGGGTTGGCTGGGGTGGAAGCCAGATCCGCACCGAAGCTACAGGTTATGGATTGATTTATTTTGTAGAGAATATTCTATCTGAAATAAATCAAGATTTTGAAGACAAAACTGTAGCTATCTCAGGGTCTGGAAACGTCGCTCAATATGCTAGTGAAAAAGCAATTTATAAGGGAGCAAAAGTCATCAGTTTATCAGATTCATCAGGGTTTGTGCATATTCCAGAAGGGCTTAGTACTGAGCAACTAGAGTACGTGAAAGTTCTAAAAAACAACCGAGGTGGTAGAATATCTGAATTTGCAACTGAGTATAAATTAAATTATTTTGAAGGTAAAAAACCATGGATTTTGGATGATATTCAAATCGCTCTACCGTGTGCAACGCAAAATGAAATTGAAATGGAGGATGCCAAACTATTAGTACAAAATGGTGTAGAAATCATCGGGGAGGGTGCTAATATGCCTACGACAAATGAAGCCCTAGAATACTTTCAAGCAAACAATGTAATCGTAGCCCCAGCCAAAGCCGCAAACGCTGGTGGAGTCGGTGTGTCTGGACTTGAAATGGCCCAAAATTCGCAAAGAATCTACTGGAGTAGCAGCGAAGTAGATGAAAAATTATGTCTTATGATGCAAGACATTCACGATCAGACTAAAGAATTCGGCAAGCAAAAAGACGGGAGTATCGATTACGTCTCAGGAGCTAATATAGCAGGTTTTGTCAGAGTAGCTAAAGCAATGCTGGATCAGGGTGTTGTTTGATACGGCTTTAAGTCCTACCAAGTTTTTGCTTAATGTGAGGCCAAAAAACTCCACCCCAAACAATTAATATCTAAAACTATAGACTTAATTGTTATTGCATACTAAGCATAATTATATGGAAAAAAACTCAATTAAGGTTAATGACCTTACACTTTCAAACTACTTGATGATGGCTGCTGCAGTTCTTGAAACGATACTTGGTATTCCAGTACTTGGTGGTTTAGTTGTGATAATGACAGTGTGGACAATATTAATAGTTACATTGGCTCTTAATGTGGTTTCACTCGTGTATGCTATCAAGGAAAAAAATCAAATCGTTGGTCCTATTTTAGGTATTGCTGCTGCAGTTGTTGGTTGGATCCCATTTGTTGCTCTAATTATGCATATTATTGCAGCAGTGTTTAACTGGATGGGAGCTTTTAATAAAGTTCGCGGAGTTGAACCTGAAACTGAAGTAAAATCTAAAGTTGAAACAGCTGAAGTCGAAAAAGTTGAAGTTGAAACAAAGTCTGAAGCTTAGCACTACAAAAAAACAATCTATTTCCTCGCTACTAAAAGCGGGGTTTTTATTTGTCCAAAACCGGATAGCTTCCTTGTGGTATACTTTTCATAAATTTCCAGTAATCCTTTATTTTAGCTACTGTTTCCAGTAAATTAGTAAGACTATTTCCTTGCCAGATGATGTAGGAGGAATTTATCATATAGGCAATAATTATCGGGGCAACAAAAGCTGAGTCTCTGTTTCCAGATTGAATTTGGATAACACAAAAATAAATAACTGCTCCCCAACCCAGGCCCATTACAAATCTTAGAATAAGTATAATCCAATCAAACATTCTCCATTTTTGCATATCCATTAAATGAGATACTATTGATCTAGTTTTGAATTTACTGAGCTGCTGGGACGTAGCAAAGGTAGCCCTGATATACAAAGCCTGAGTCATGTTTTCTACTTGAGATTCACTCTTTGAATCCATTTTTTTAATTAGTTCTTGTTCGTGCCAAGTGGAGCTAAAAGAGATTAGAAATAGGCTTAGAAATATTAAAACAGTATTAGAAACAATTGCTGCAAGTCCTGCTGCAAAAGAAACTGCAAACAGGGAAAACGCTGAGAAAAATGCACCAAAAAATAATGAGAAAAATCCCCAAGATAAATTTTCTAATAAATCGACATACTTTTCAATCCTAGAAATTTTGGACAAGACTTCTCCACTTGATTTGGTAGTATGATAGCTAGGGTCAACTTCTAAAAGAAGATTTTGAGTAGCCATATCCAGTGAATGGTTTAGCTTTCCTTGTCCGATTTGATAGTAGCGATTCAAGGCTTGAAGTAAGACTAAATAAACCAAAACGTAAACTCCTGCAATAGCCCATAACTGTTCAAATTTTTGAGTGCTAAAAATATATCCAAGCCAAATGGGGGTAATTGCGTCATAAATACTAATTATAAAATTGGTAGCAAAGACAGATAGAACCCCGGTTTTAATCGACAGATAGGGACTCCACCAAGATTTGCTAAAATCTACCTCAAAAGGATCAATTGATTTGTCATCAAAATTTGTAAACCATTTGGAAAATCTTAAAAACGGTTCTTTGTATTGGTTTATTTTGGAGATAAAATTCACTAACAAATTACAGCAGATTATTGTAATAATGTAAAGTAATTGTTGTTTAAATCATTCAGATTAATCAGTAAACCTAAGCTTGCTTAAAAGTGTTTAATAGCGGAAACTATAGACTATACATATCTATTTTTTAAATAACTGAGCCTTATTTGTTAACCTCCAAAACCATGACTGCAAATATTCATCCAGATCTTAGTCAATATATTTATACTGATTTGCCAGCACCAAAGGAAACAGAAAAAGTAGGATTCATTATATAGATCATGCTAAGCCATCCGGCTCAATTTGAAAGTCTTAATTATCTGTATATTCTAAACCTGGATAAAACTTTGAAAGGGGTGATTTCACTAAAAGAAGCTCTAAAACTAGATCCAAAACAGATTTGGAGCAAGGTTCAACTAACACCTTTACTTGCTTGCCCGCAGGATAGAGACCCAGAACAAGTCTCTCTGTTTGCTCTCAAAAATAATCTCAAATCAGTCCCGATTGTGGGTGGCAACGGTGAGTTTGTTGGTATTGTAACTTCTCGCAGGATCCTTGAAATCATCGATAAAGAAGCTGTGGAAAATATATTAAAAATGGGTGGTATATCATCTGGTGATAATGACAATGTGTATAATAAAGGGCTATTTAAATCCTTGAGGCAAAGACTGCCTTGGTTGTTTATTGGGCTTGTTAGAGGGCTACTAATTTCAGTAATTGTTTCCAACTTTGAACATGTGATTGAAAGTAATGTAGTTCTTGCCGGTTATTTGCCCCTTGTAATCTATCTGAGCGACGCAGTAGGCGCTCAAAACCAAGCCACAGCTATTAGAGATCTGTCTTTTCACCACGAGTTAAAGATCAAGCACTATTTTTCCCATCATTTTCTTACCGTCCTATGTCTTGCAAGCATCCTTAGCTTTACAGTATTTGTAGCTAACACCGCACTAGGACTTGAAACGAGTGTCAATTTAGCTATTGCTTCAGCCATCTTTGTCTCGGTTCTGTCTTCAATCTTTATCTCTATCATTACACCATTTGTACTTCACTCAAGCAAGTTAGATCCAGCCGATGCCACAGGTCCAATTGCCACAGTAATCCAAGACACACTTAGTGTGGTAATTTATTTTTGTGTGGCTATGTTGGTTTTTTAGAAATAAAGTGGATTAGTTTATTTTCATCCTAGTAAGAGAGAGTGCGTATGCTGTCATTTTACAATGCAAAGAAGGGTAGGAATTGACAAAAATATTATTTAAAAATGTAGTAATATAATAGTAAAATTAATGCAAAGTATATATTAAATACCACTTCTGATTATAAGTCTCTGTCTTATTAGACTCAAAAAAGGAGTAATAAATTTGGCAAGTTTAAAGATCTAAATAAATAATCTAATATCTAACTTTGCACCACTTTTTAAACAATAAACTTTAACCCATTAATTTTTATGACAAATACTCACCACAAAATAGCATTATTTGAAAAAAAACAGATTCGTAAAATTTGGCATAATAACGAATGGTATTTTTCTGTAGTTGATATAATAGGGGATTTAACTGATTCTATTGATCCAAAAGATTAGTGGTATAGGATAAAAAAAAGAGCAATCGAACAAGAAGAGATTGAGTTATCGACACTTTGTCGACGACTAAAATTTGTTGCTAATGATGGGAAATATTATTTAACCGATTGTGCCAACACTGAAGGGGTGCTAAGAATAATCCAGTCTATTCCATCACCAAAAGCTGAACCATTTAAAAGATGGCTGGCAAAGGTAGGATATGAAAGAATAGAAGAAATCGAAAATCCAGAACTAGCCCAAAAAAGGATGAAAAAACTCTATGAAGCAAAAGGCTACCCCCAAGATTGGATAGATAAGAGACTTAGAGGAATAGCAATCCGCCAGAGCCTCACTGATGAATGGAGGGAAATAAGAGTTACTAAGCAAAAAGACTTTGCCATCTTGACTGCAGAAATTAGTAAAGCAACTTTTGGCATGACTCCAAGTGAGTACAAAAAACTCAAAAATATTCCAGATAAATCTAAAGCCAATCTGAGAGATAATATGACTGATCTAGAGCTGATTTTTACAATGCTAGAAGAAAGAGTGACCACAGAAATTTCTAAAAATGAAAAACCAAAAGATATGCCCGCCAATAAAAAGGTAGCAAAAAGAGGTGGAAATGTAGCTGGAAATGCTAGAAAAGAGACAGAAAAAGAGATAGGTAAAAGTGTGATCAGCAAGCAAAACTATATTACAAATAAGGGTCATAAAGACCTGCCAGAAAATGAAAAATAACTGGGGGAAAATAATTTAGAGAGACATATTTGTACATATCCAATTATTCGCCGGCGAATTTGTTCTTTGGCATTGCTGAATTCGCTTCAGAATCTTACCTTTATTACAAGCTTAATAAACCCTAAAATAAAACCATACTCAAAATTGTAAATTTTAGGGGAAACCCGGTAAATTCAGGGTGATGCGTGAATTATGTGATTAAATATTTTGACGTATACGACTTTATGGCTTAACAGATTAAGTTTAATTTAATAAGATCTAGAATACGTTAGGAAGAATCAAAGTTGAGTAGAGAGCAATAATTAGCAGGGTTTTATAAATTGAAAGAATCGGAATTCACAGTACGAATAAATACATGTGGTAGCCATAGTGGCAAATACAATTTACATTTTATCGTCTAGATATAAATACTCATATTTTGCAACTATAGCTTGTATCACAGTTAGCATTTCAAGGTGCACAACGATTTTTATAGTATCATAAGTAGAAGCTTTGTTTATGGTTACACTAGATGCTCCCCCTTCAGGGTTAAAACCTTCACATCCTAACTCCATCAGTATTTCTCTTAAGTTGCCACGCATAGCCTCGCATTTTCCACTTGGAACCTACCTTTAATATATTTTATATTTTCGATACTCATATTGTAACAGATTGAAATTACTTTATTTAAGTAAGTCAGATTTTAAAATATAATACTCTGATTATTTTGAGGAGATGTAAAATTCTTGACACTTAAAACCTAAGATGCAAAATTAAACCATTATGCCACATCTAAACTATTATCTTGATCTTTGCGTCGAAGTATATATTATCCATAGCGGTAAAGTCTTACTTCGAAAACATGATAAATACAACAAATGGTTAGCTGTTGGCGGGCATGTCGATCCAGGGGAGGATTTGATAACTGCTTGTCATAGAGAAGTCATGGAAGAAGTGGGTCTTGAAATCGAACTTTTTAACCCATATTGTCCTTTACCAGAGTCATCAGAATTGTACACTTCTCAAGTATCACCCTGTTTTACAAATCGCCATAGTATCAACGATCAGCATGACCATGTAGCTTATATTTTCTTTGCAAAGAGCAGTTCTGACATTATAGATCCACAATATGAAGGTGATATCAGCGATGAATGCAGATGGCTCAGTTTTGATGAACTTCAAGAACTAAAGGATTTGAATGAGAATATCAAGTTTTATGCAGTAGAGGTCTTAAAACACTCTAAATAACTTATTTATAAATATTTTAAAATCTCCTCAAATTTGTCATACCCGCCCTCCCCATTAAAATGACCTGCGGTATCTGAAACAATTGTTTTTCCATTTAGAATGTTTGCAAATTCAGATAAATCTTTAGCGTCCAAATATGGATCATTGGTAGAATAAAAAGCAACTTTTTCTTTGATATTTTTAAATCCCTGAGAGTTGATTAAATCTTGTAGTGGCTTTAGGAAAAAACCACTATTTACTTGGTTGTATTCTTCAGACGGCGTCAATACATTGTAAAATCCTGAAACTGAGATAAACTTTGCGACTTTAAAATCAGGATTATCATATAAGTAATTTAGTAAAAATGCTGGTCCGATACTATGTCCAATTACGATTAATTCATCGCTCAGAAATCGTCTGTAAACATCTAAAACTGATTTCCAATTAGTATAGTTCTGTCCTTGTCCAATTGGCATTGTAGGGATTAAGCAATTTATACCTTTAGAGTTTAGTTTTTCATGAAGCCAAGGAAACCAATTGATGTATGGGTTTCCAAAAGAGCCGTGGATTAAAAGGACTTTATAAATCATTTTATTTACTATTAATCAAAGTCTGAAGTTTATCAAATCTTTCTGGTAATTCAAAATCATGTAGCCCCTCTTTTAATCTTTCAGTCAAAGTGTTTATTGTTTCATCATCCACTTGAGACGTTGGGGATAATACAAAAGTTTGGCTCTTTTGCTTATTCATAACGGGTCTGATGCCGATTTTGAGCCTCATGATATTTTCTGATTTTAGATCAATTCCAGGAGCTACTTTATAAACATCCCCGATCCCTTTATGGCCGCCACTACCACCTCCTTTGACTAATTTCCAAGTACCTTCGATCTGGTCGCTATCATCTTGTAAGATCAATAACATGTCTTCCCCGCTATGTTTGAAATACTGCCAGTAAGCCTGCAGTCCATTGCCACTGGTGTTCATGTAATCACTAGTTAGTATTAGGTTGACTTGGTTTCTTTCAGAGTGCAGCTTGAAGGATTTGAATTTAGTCTGTTTTTTCCAAACTTCATCCCCGCCAGCAGATAATTTTTCTACAATTAATTGGCCAATATTGTGTTTGGTTTTTGCGTATTTGAAATCCGGGTTTCCAAGACCGTAAATGATGAGCATATCATTAGTAAAATCAAGCAAATCAGAATTGACAAGAGCGTCTAGTAAATGTTTAAACCAAGTATGTCTAATCTGATAAACTTGCAAGGCGTTACTAAACGTTATGGAAGCAGTAAAAATCCTGTGCTCGCGGTAGATAATATAGATCTTAGTATCCCAAAAGGCAGTTTTACAGTTATTTTAGGCCGCTCTGGTTCAGGAAAGTCTACCTTGCTTAATCTTATGGCAGGACTTGATAAAATTACAACTGGTGAAATAGTAATTGATGGAGTAGATCTTAGTAAAGCCAATGCTAAAAATTTGGCTAAATATCGTTCTCAAATTGGTATTATTTTTCAGTTTTACAATCTTCTTCCAAGTCTCAATACTCTCGATAATGTAAGAATGGGAGCTTGGGCAGGGGGTAAAAAAATTGATGAATCTAAAGCTGTGGAATTACTAACTACTCTAGGTCTAGAGCACCGTATCAAAGCCAATGTAAAGACACTTTCAGGTGGTGAAAAACAACGCGTGGCTATTGCGCGAAGTTTGGTTTCAGATCCAAATCTAATTTTTTGTGATGAGCCAACAGGAGCGCTCGATAGTAAAAGTGAAGACCAGGTTCAGCAGATTTTGATAGACCTTCACCAAAAACAAGGTAAAACCATTGTTTTAGTAACTCATAACCCTGAGTTTGAAAATCTAGCAGATACTGTGATCACAATGTCTGATGGGAAAATTGTAAATATCAAAACCAAATAAATAATAATATGACTACCTATTCAATCTGGTTACTCCTTACCAAACAAATAAGATCCAAATGGGGCAGATTTTTACTAGCTTCAGGAGGTATAGTCGTTGGTGTGTGGGCACTGACTCTGACAACTTCGATCTCACTAGGGCTTTCTGAAACCATTGTTCAGGCTATAAACAGCCAACCTTTTGCTAGGCAAATGCAAGTCTACCAATCTGAAGGAAGTGAGAGATCATTTTTTGATTTTCAAGGTCCTCCTGTTTTTCAAACGATATCCTTTGAAGATGCCCAAGAAATTGCTGAAAATGACTCAAGAATCGATGAAATTTGGCCAACCATGCTCATGGATATTCGTATTTTGGGAGATAGTAATGTATCATGTTTTGACATTGAGCAAAGCCTAGATCAAAACTTGGCAGCCCAAAGACTGGATCCAGAGGATCAGAGCTTAGTTGCAGAGGAAAATAGACTGATTACAAATCTAGCTGCAAATTGTAGTGGAACAGGAATTACCTACTCAGGATTTAATAGTTTTTATGACACAAATAGAGCCAACTGGGTAGGCTCAACTGATGCACCAAAAGCAGGGGAGGTAGTCTCATGTTTTACATGTGGACAGCTGAATCTAAATGGAAAACTAGGTGTAGAAAAACCCGAAGAAATGATTGGCAAAACTATAACTTATGAATACTTTATAGCTCCAAGGATAGAACGCGAAGGCAGTGAGTTTAGTGTGATCGAACAATCTGGTCCGGTCCTTTCACTTAGTGAATCAATTAAAAAAACAGTTACAATTACTGCAGTTGTTGATGATCGAGGTAGTAATAGCTTCGGAATATCTAATCTATACTTACCCTTTACTGATTATACAGATGCTTTTAAAGCTATAGAACCTGAGTACAATCCAAGCACTTTCGGAGTAGCAGAATACAATATCAGTATTAACAATTTCGAAGATCTGGATCAAGTTATCACAGACTTGCAAAATGAGGGATTTATAGTTTTTTCTGCAGGACAGTTATTAATCCAATCCGTAAATGTAGCCTTTTCAGTGCTTCAAGTATTTCTAGCCGGTTTTGGTCTGATTGCCTTGATCGCTTCAGTCTTTGGAATAGTTGCTGTAATGACGATCTCAGTACTGGAAAGGAAAAAAGAAATCGGTATCCTTAAATCTCTTGGTGCTAGAGACGGTGATATATTCAAATTATTTGTTTTAGAATCTACTTGGATAGGGGTTTTAGGCTGGCTTATAGGTACAGCTTTAGCACTACTTTCAGGGTTAGTCATAAATCTAATCTTCACAGCTGTAGTAAATAGCAATCAAGAATGGAGAGAAAACCTTGAAGCTCTCAATATCACAGACTTTAGTCCAAGCTTCCCTTGGTGGCTACTACTAATTACCTTTGCAATAGCCCTATTCTTTACAATTATTGCAGGTGTAATACCTTCCTATAGAGCAGGTAAGCAAAATCCAGTAGATGTATTAAGGAGTGAATAGCCAATCGTGCCTAAGCAATATATGACTTAGACAACGTAGGCCACAACTGTTTGAGCAACATTAAAGAAAAAATTAAGTGTTAATTGTCTAGCGAGTTTTGTGGACAAGTGTATAGGTTGTGTATTGCTTAGCTTTACCTTATTTCTTTAAAACATGGCGCCTTTGCTGACTACTGGGCAAATCCGAATTCTGACCCAACAAAGTCGGGCCGCAATTCGGTCGGTTTGTTCCAAACCTAGCACCCTAGCTCGCCGCATGGCCTTACAATATTATTACACGAATCAAAATGTCCTGAATAAATCAGGCCACTTCGTTTCGTTTCCTGCAGAAACTGGCACCCTAGCTCGCCGCATGGCCTTACAATATTATTACACGAATCAAAATGTCCTGAATAAATCAGGCCACTTCGTTTCGTTTCCTGCAGAAACTGGCACCCTAGCTCGCCGCATGGCCTTGACAATATAAGAGTTAATTTGTAAAACTACTATAAAGTATTATAAATTAAAGTATACTAAATAATAATTATGGCAGATAAATTTGATAGAAGTAAAAAACACGTTAACGTTGGAACTATCGGTCACGTAGACCATGGTAAAACAACCTTAACCGCTGCTATTACTACCTACTCCGCAAAAAGCGGTCACGCAAAGGCAAGGAACTACGCTGATATTGATGCAGCTCCCGAGGAAAAAGCTCGTGGTATCACAATCAACACAGCTCATGTAGAATACGAAACAGCTGACAGGCACTACGCTCACGTAGATTGTCCAGGACATGCTGATTACGTAAAGAACATGATCACAGGGGCAGCCCAAATGGATGCAGCTATTCTAGTAGTAGCAGCTACAGACGGTCCAATGCCTCAAACAAGAGAGCACATCCTTTTAGCTCGCCAAGTTGGTGTACCTAAGATTGTTGTTTTCTTAAACAAATGTGACATGGTCGATGATGAAGAAATGATTATGCTTGTTGAAGAAGAAATCAAAGAATTACTAACCAAATACGGTTTTGATGGTGAAAACACTCCAATCGTACAAGGTTCTGCTCTTAAAGCTCTTGAAGGAGATGCTAAATGGGAAGAAAAGATCGCTGAACTTCTAACAACTCTTGATACTTACATCGAAGATCCAGTTCGCGAAATCGACAAACCAATGCTTATGGCGATCGAGGATGTATTCACAATCACCGGTCGTGGAACAGTAGCTACAGGTCGTATCGAAAGAGGAACTGTAAACCTTAACGATGAAGTAGAATTAGTAGGACTTACTCCAACTAAGAAAACTGTCGTAACTGGTATCGAAATGTTCAAAAAATCTTTGGATCGTGGAGAAGCTGGCGACAACGCTGGAATCCTACTTCGCGGTATCTCTAAAGATGATGTTGAACGTGGACAAGTACTTGCTAAACCAGGAAGTATCACTCCTCACACAGAATACGAAGCCTCAGTATATATCCTAACCAAGGAAGAAGGTGGACGTCACACTCCATTTTTACCAGGTTACAAACCACAATTTTACATCAGAACTACAGATGTAACTGGATCCATCAGTTTTGTTGATTCTAGCAAACAAATGGCTCTTCCAGGTGACACTGAAGTATCTATCAAAGTTGAGCTTGAAAAAGCTGTAGCTATCGAAGAAGGAATGAGATTCGCTATCCGTGAAGGTGGTCGTACCATCGGAGCTGGTGTAGTATCTAAGATTCTTAAATAATCGATAATACAAAATTAATCCTAAAAATATTCCCCGCTGTAAAGGCGGGGGTTTTTGTTGGGGTAATGAGGGTCATGACTTAAATTATTATTATTACAATAGTCATATCACGCTCCGTCATACTGAACTTGTTTCAGTATCCAACTTAAAATTTAAAAGTCGATAGTAATTAATTTGTTTTGTATAGATAATTTTTAGATAGTAAACTCCATCTTAAAACGTATTCTTATTTGTTGTCTTGGTTGCAACGGGTTATTAGAAGTTGTATCCCCTAACACCTCGGGGGTATAAATAATTTGACGACAAACTAGATCAGGATTAGATCGGGCTTGTAATAATCCAGTTTGAGCCTCATTTCTTAAAGCTTCGTCAGTTAAGTTTAGGTAGGCAAACTCTCGTTTTAGAAAATTAAAGACAGACGTAATCTCGTCTTCATAACTTGTATTAGGGTTATGTATATAAGTTTTAGGCACTGGCTCATAATTTAATCTCTCAAAATCACGTACACGTTGCCTACGTTCAGAGATAATTCTTTTAATTCCATCAAACATATTTTAATTTATAGCATATTTGCAGATATTTGTCTCCTATATTCATCCTCAAATTTGTTGACTTATAGCAAAGACAGATTTGACAGTAACAAATCATACTTGTTTGTATAAATCATGTTGCAGTCGATCCAAATCCAAAACTTTAAAGCCATCAAATCTGTCGTATTAAAAAACTAGTCTCGATTAATTATCTAATCTATAATATAAGATCTTCTCCCTATCAAAAAACTTCTCCAACTTCTTATCAAAAGTCACCAGCTCTAGTTTGTTTTGTAGGCATACTTGTAAGTACAAACAATCTTCAAAAGATAAATTTTCTTCTTTAAAATACTTTATAACCTTATTAATATAAAGGTTTCTGGACTCAGCTAATTTTATAAAATCCAAGGCTGTTATTTTTTCTAAGACATTGACCACTGTTTCTTTTGGTAGTTTGTAGCTACTCGATAAAACATATCTTAGCTCAGTTAATACTTCAGGTAAAATATACAAAGTTTGGTTGTTTGTACTTGCAGCTTTGAATAGATTTGTTACAAATTCAGCTTGTTTTGCGACATCTCCTACTACTAATCTAACTAATATATTTGTATCGATAAATTTGTTTACCATAGCCTAGTTTGAACTATTTTTAAAACTATCTTCTTTGGAGTTTTCGATTTCTTGTTCTAATTTTTCATCTGAGATACCGATCATTTCTGGAGCTTTTTTAGTTACCTCAAGATTTACCATACCAGCAAGGTTATCTATTTGGCTATCCAAATTTTCCACAATAAAGGCTTGTGAGTTGTTTGGATCAGGGGAAAATGATAGTCTCATACCAGGTTTTAAGCCTAACTGTTTTGCAACTACACTGGGGACACTTATTTGTAATTGAGGTGATACTTTTACAGCGACGGTCATATTAAAGGTATTATATTTTACTAAAGCTAAATTGTCAAAGGTAAATATTAAATTGACTTATATTGTTACAATCCCACACTTTCATTCTTTTTCAAACCCAACTTCAACACATACTCAGCTAAAAAGTTGAATACTATTGTCCAAACTAACCCTCCAAGATAAGTTAGGCCAGTCAGTATATTCGAGTAATTACCAAGATAAATTTGCATTGGGTGGTAGAAAAGATAGGCAAATGGGTTTAGAAAATGTACATACAGGTTTGGGATTAGAAGGTCTAAGGGGAAAGTTCTACCCATAGCTATGGTGATTACAAATAGGTAATTATTAGTCACTCCGTTGATTTGTCTCAAGAAAAATGCACTAAAAGCTACCATCATTCCAGCTAAGTAGAGAATTAACACTCCAAATGGAATAAGGCCCAGGTATAGCAAAAAATACAATGGTTCAAAGAAAGTAATCTGACCCGCAGCTATCATTACGGCTAAAATGGCTAACAAAACTAAACCTTTGACTAAATTTTGCAGAGTAGATTCACCGTACCAGAAGAAAAATTGAGTTCTGATAAAATTAACGGGATGCAATAGTTTCCCTGTAAAATCCCCTCTTAGGATTTGATACCCTCCATATTCAGAGAAGGTAAAGATGATATTAAAGAACAATTCACCAAGCACAAAATAAGTCCATTTTTCCTGTAAACTAGCATCGATAACTTTGTTATTAGCAAGCCACCAAACTGTTAATGAGCTCAGTAGAACCAAGATCTGGCCGATTACAAATTGAACATTATCAAAAACAGAAACAGTCCGGCCTTTAAATCTGAATAAGATTAGATACCAGTATTTGTAGTATTTTCCAAGGATGGTTTCTAATCTTGTTGTTGTGTAAGTCATAAGAGCTAATTTTTAAATTTATCTGCAAAATTATCTCTTAAATCATAAATTATATCTATTTCCTCAGAGTTTAATCCTTGTAGCGGAATAATAACTTTGAAATCTTTAGTTTTTACAAAAATAGTTTCAAAACTTCTATAGCCACCACCCCAAGACAACCTTTTCATCTCAAAAATTTCATCTCTCTTAATCGCTATATAGCCAGAATTAATAGTTTTATAACGTATAAAACTAGAGTCAAACTCTAAAAAAGTTTGTCCATTTCTCAAACTAAAAGCAATTAAAAAATGAACTGTACCAATTTTAATGTATCTGATAAAAAATGGCATTGCAAGGAGCATTAAAGGACCCATTAAATATTCTAGTAATGGTGGTTACTCCCTACAAAAAACAATTGATAATTAAAAACAAGGATTGCATATGAAAGGTATATTAAAAATGGCCAAGTTAGAAAAAAAATAGGAAGGGTAAAAATTGCGGATAGGCTATACCATCTGTAAAAAGAGTATTTTTTAATTTTGGTTGTGGTTGAAGTCATTTGATACAATAATAATATATGTTTTAAAGCCCCACACTTTCATTACTTTTCAAACCCCTTTTAAAGATCAACAAGCTAAATAAAGTTGCAATTATTATCCAAGATATGCTGGCAACAAATACTAATAGGGTTTGAGTTGAGTCGTAATTATTTAGTAATATCTGGGTGGGATGGTAAAATAGAAGTGAAGTTGGCAGCCACGGTAAAATATTTGAGGCAAAGGGTAGGGAGGAAAAAGGGATCATCGCACCTGATAAGATATTGATTATTTGAGTTATGGATTCAGCTATTACCATATAGTCTCTTTTATCTTTTAGCGTGAATGATAGGGTGGTAATTATTGTGCCGTGTATAAAATTCATGACAAAAATGAAAGGAACCATAGCGAATCCCCAGTAATTAAGATCACCAAATGGCAATGTAATTATGGTAAAATTGAATAATACTACTACAATTAATATTGTAAAAGTACTTAGTAAATTGCGAAAAAGCCTACCTCCAAGACTTTGGAAAAAATAATTTAGATACAATCTGGTAGGTATTAATAGATTATTAGATAGTTTACCTGTAATGATGTCGTTTCCCATTTTATTGTGCCAAAAATTATTGCTCATAAAGGAAATTAATCTTCCACCTAATAAATAAATTACAATTTGATTAGAGTTAAGTGACCAAATATAAATCCAAACACTATTAGATAAAAATATCTGAAACTGATAAACGACATCTCCAAAAGGAGAAGCTCCACTTCGCATCCATTCAAATTGAGTTATATAGCTGTATTTTCTGGTTATTTGCTTTAAATTTTGCATAAATTACTTGCCTTTTTGGTTCTTACATTTCTGGCTGCAATACTGTATTTGATCCCAGACTAGTTTCCATTTTTTACGGTATTGAAATGGCTTGCCACAGGTTTTGCAGATTTTTGTGGGCAGGTTTTGTTTAAACCCTTTGAGTTTTTGAGGTACTTTTTTTACCCCCATGATTGTTCTTTATTTAGCTCTGAAACAAGAGTTTTGAGATACCCATCTTTTTGTTCTGACCCTGTTAATTCCTTCAAGCTTCCATCAAATACCTTTGTACCCTTATCAATAACTGCAACACGCTCGCAAAGCTCTGTAATATCGGGCATGTAATGTGAAGTCAGCAGGATTGTAAGTCCGTCTTCTGCGTGGATCTTTTTGAGCATGGTTCTCATGATGTTCTGAGCATCAAAATCAAGACCCAGAGTTGGCTCGTCCATAAACAAAAATTTAGGCTGGTGTAAGATACTAGAGATGATTTCAAACTTCATCCTTTGCCCAAGGGACAACTGCCTGACTGGTACATCAATTTTATCAGTGATTTCAAATAAATTGCTTAAATAATCAATTCTTTCCATGATTTCGTTTCCTTTCATGTCATAGAGATAGCCTGATAATTTGAGTGAATCCATAGCTGATAAATTGGCGTCTAGGTTTTACTTTTGCCCGCTCACTAGGCCAACTTGGCGAAGAAAATCTGGCTTGCGTTTGTATGGGTCGTGGCTTAGGACTTCGATCTGCCCAGAAGTCTTTTCAACTAAGCCAAGGCAGTGCTTAATAAAGGTGGTTTTACCAGCACCATTTGGCCCGACAAGTCCATAAATCATAGGTTTGTCTATCTCCAAAGTAAAATCAGTAAGGGCCTGCACAGTTTTTTTGGAGCGTTTGAAAAACCCTTCTCTTTTATAAACATCAAAGCTTTTGGTGATGCTTGTTGCTTTTAGTAATGGCTTCATAGTATGGTAATTGCAGAAAAGGCCTGTTTTGTAAAGTTGGGAAAGGTTTCATTATAAAACAAATTAATACAAAAAAAATTGTCATCTCGACAGAGTGAAGTGGCGGTTGATACCTGCGGTGGTAGGGTTAAAATAAAGAGACATTGGAAGCCAAGGCTCACCCATACGGTGTTTTGAATCTAAACTCTTAGAATTGTGTCATCCCGCACTAGTTGCGGGATCCCCTGAGGTGGCTGGATTAAAATATAAAGATATGGGAAGCCATGGCTTACCCCTACAAAATTGTAATTTAGTGAAATTGTTCTCTATCTGCGATACTCTGGGTTTTGATACTCAGCTTTACTAAAATCAAAGCGCTCGCCTGTCTCCCATTCAGAGAATTGATTGCCATGAGCAGGTATCCCGTTTTTTTGTAAATTGTTAGCCATATGCATCAAATTCCAGGTCATAAAAGTCACATTTCGATTGGTAAAATCATTTTCTGGTCCTCCTGAATTTTTATCTAAATAAGAGGGTCCTGGTCCAGATTCTCCAATCCAACCTGCGTCAGCTTGAGGCGCAATAGTGTAGCCAATATGGCCTAGTGAGTAGAGTATATTCATAGCGCAGTGTTTGACACCGTCTTCGTTACCGGTAATCAGACAACCTCCAACTTTACCATAATATGCATACTGGCCTTGATCGTTTAAAAGGTGTGAATACCCGTAAAGTCTTTCAACGACTTTGGTGCAAACTGAAGACTTATCACCGAGCCAAATAGGAGTACCCAAAACCAAAATATCTGCTTGCATGATTTCTTTTTGTATCTCGACCCAATCGTCTTTTTCAAAACCATGTTCAGTCATATCAGGATAGACCCCAGCTGGTATATCGAAATCTGTAATACGGTAATTGGAGACTTGGACTCCATGCTTTTTCATTATATTAATTGATACATCCATCAACCCTTGAGTGTTGGAAATACTTCCTCCTTTTTTCAAAGTACAATTTAAAAAGACTGCTTTTAGATTTGAGAAATCATAATCAGAGGTAGTTTTTTGTCCGCTTCTTTTAGTCTGAGATAAGGCGCTTCCAGCTACGGATTTTGCTTTCTCTGAAAACCTATCATCATTTAAAATTTCACTAGCTTTTGTAGCTATTTCTTCACTTGTACTTTTTTTATTAAATTTTTTAGACATATTTATTATATTTTAGATTTAAAAGTTTCACTGTCACTTCATTATAATGAAACCAAATTTAGCCTTGTCTTGTCAAAATCATCAACAATAATTGACAGTCAATTGTTTCTAATCTTGATTTAAGAAATCTATCATCATGGTCAAACACATTTTTGCAATCAACGGGACTGGGGGAGCTGGTAAAGATACTTGTATCAAACTAATACGCAAGCTATCAGGTAAAAAAATATTAAACGTATCAACTGTGGATGAAGTAAAAGCTGAGCTTCGAAAACCTTCTGCTGAGACAATTCAATTTTTGGATCTTAAAGAGCCTTGGGATGGTGTTAGTAAAAGTGATTATTGGAGAAATTGCATGGTCAAATTAAAAGAGCTCCACACCTCTCAAGATAATAGGCCAAATAGATACGCCATTAATAGAGTAACAAAAAGCAAGGACGATATCGCCTTCATCCACGTTCGTGAGCCTGAAAATATAGAGTATCTTAAACAACATTTACCAGGTCTTAAAACACTTTTTATCTCTAGAAAACAGGTTCAAGTACCTGATAATAAAGTGGATACTGGAGTCTTTGATTACAAGTACGACTTAGAAATAAAAAATGACTTCAAAACCTTAGATGAGCTTAGAGATTATATTCAAAAGTTTATAGTGGAAAATGGGTTGGTGTAGGGGTTATGACTTAAAAGTTTCTTGTTAAAAATTAGCTTGTTTACTATCAGATTTCCTTGATTAAATTCTAGCCAATCTCAATTTGTAACATTTTGTTGACAATAGGTTATTTCTTTAGTATATACTTTTAATTAAAATTTTGACACTAATAGTATGTATAATAACAATCCTTTAACTTTTAAATTTAAATCGATACTCATTTTTTCAGTTCTTTTTGGCTTAGTAACAATTAGTTTTTTTGGACTTTCTGTACCAGTTGAATCTGCAGTTTTGACTACCAACCCTGAAGTTTGTCTGATTCCAAATGCAAGAACACAATGGGAAAACTCATGTAGTCTTGAAAAGTTTGATAGCAGTCTTGGTCAACTTCTAAGCGTGCAATTGTCACTAACTGTAAGTATCCTTACTGATGCCCAGCTTGAAAATTTGGACGCTCAACCAATCGACGTAACCATAACTCGCGGGGCTAGGGTTAGGCTTCAACGTCCTGATAATACTGAACTCTTAAGTTTTGTCCCGTCTATAGTCAACTCAGAGCAGTTCTCAGGATATGATGGTGTCACTGACTATGCAGGTACTTCAGGGGCTACTTACCCACAAGAAAGTAGAACAGAAGTACAAAATCAGAGTTATCTACCAGGTAATGCTGATTTTACTTTGTTTCAAGGAGCTGGAGCTGGAGAAATAATTGTGTTTCCTGTCTTGGCTGATAGTATTTTGAACTACAGCGAGTTAGCTGCCAATTTTGCCTCCGTAGTAAACACCTTTGCTTCAGCTCAGGTTTCAGTAATATATCAATATGAAGTTGCTGATCCTACACCTATTGCTATTATCGATCCAACCCTAAATACAAGAACATCTCGATTACCAAGGACTGGTGGATCAGATAATTAGTTTTGCTCGAATTATCCAACGCTTAGTTGGTTGAAGCCTTCCATCTACATCTTCTAAAATAGACCCTTGAAGACTCACCACACGCTGATCGGGATAATTTTTAAATGCTGTTTTAGTATCCTCGCTTACAACTTCAATAGCTTCAAAGACTTCAAAATTAAGCTTTCTTCCCATATGGTCATAAATAGTAAAAATTTCTCCGATTGGCTTTTGATTGATAAAGGGGGCAAAGACAAAATTGTAATCACTTTTAACTGTAGAATAGTTACTACTGTGCCCAACAATATAAGAATTTCCCTTATTGCCTGGAAGAACGCTATAGGGAAGGCGAACAACTCCTTTTGTCAATAGTTTTTGTATAGGTACTGAAGTATAATCCCCCTTTAAAATTTCTCTTTGATCTTCTTCTAATTGGCTTTGAAAATCGATTTCATTATTATCTTTTAAGGCAAATAAATCACTTAGTTGTGAGTGAATGATAGGTGTATCAATTTGGTATTTTGCAAAAATTAGTCTATTTTTGGTTTCATATAATGGTCCGCTATAAATATAATCAATTCGCCCCTTTCCTTCCACGTCTAAACCCAAACTATCTGCTTCAGATTTAGTAATGTTAGTATATTTTGGAGATTCAGGGTAAGGAGTTTTTTGTCCTAATTCATCTAGCTGATCCCCATATATAATTCCCATTTGTATACCAGTGTAGCTTCGAAGATCTCGAGCTAATTTTACGCCAATATTATCAACTTGGTAGGTTTTGGTAGGTGTATTTGTTAGCTTGGCATCTTCAGACATTTCTAATCCAGAGTCTTTTTGCTCCTTCATTCCAAGGTGCAACTGAGCTGGTTGAAAAGGTTTATTTAAAATAAATAAAATACTCGAAACTATGAAAAAAAATAAGGAGGCAATCAATATAACAATTTGTAATTTCTTACCAAACATTTGAAACTAAGCTAAAATTTATATCTTTAAATTATTCAGTTTAAATTGGATCTTGTAAAATCATCTTCCTCAACCACCCATCAATATTTCCTGCTCCAAAAAAGACCAGGGTATAACCTTTACTGTGCCATTCTTTGAGTCTGTCCCAGAGTATATCATCTAGACCTGCTGGTTCACCTATTTCTTTATTACTTAGAGAAGCTACAAATTGAAAGGGTGTAATGATTTCTAGATCTGGATTTTCTCTACTCAAATAAGTAGGGGTCCAGTATAGTTTATCAATTCCTTCAAAAACATCTTTGTACTCCTCAAAAACCTCTACTTGCCTACTGTTTTGGTGGGGCTGGTATACAATTACTAATTTGTCAGAGATTTCTTTTGCAAGTTGGATTGTGGCTTTGACTGCAACTGGGTGGTGGGCGTAGTCAGAGTAGATTCTTTCTGCTAGCTTTTCCATACGTCTTCCAGTTCCAGGGAATTGGTTAAGCACGTCTTCTACCTTAGCTGATAGCTCGTCTTTATCAAATATTTTAGTAAACATTGTGTGAGCAGCTGCTGCGTTGTGGCGATTATGAAGCCCTAGTAATGTATAGTCTTTAAATACAGCAGGCTTTCCACCAAATTCGCGTTTTAATAGCCAAATTTTTGCGTCTCCTTCACCCTCAGTTTGCCATTTATTAAGGCCAATTTTTTCTATGTCTTTATCAAAGGCTACAGTCAAATCACTTCTAGAAACAAATTCATTAAAGGCTGCAAAATATTCTTTTTCAGTAGGATAAATATCCATATGGTCATACTCAATACTGGTTACAATTACTGCATTAGGAGTATAGTTTAGAAAATGCCTGTCGTATTCATCCGCTTCTAAAATTAGCCATTTAGCTCCTTCTTCATATTGCCCTGATGGAGTCCAGCTCATGTTGCTGCCAATGATATGACACCCAGGTATTTGAAATTGCTTGAACAGCCAAGTCATCATTGCTGTAGTGGTAGTTTTACCATTGCTTCCACAAATTGCAAGAAGCTTTAGATCATATTCATCTAATATAAAATTTATTAGCCCATCTCTCTTGGTGGTTTTGATTCCTAGTTCAGTTGCCTTCATTAATTCTGGATGATCTTTGGGAAGTGCTGATGTATAGACAAATAAATCAATATGTTGATTGCGGTGGACAAGATTCAATCCACCACCAGTTTGAGTAGTTGTGATTCCAGCCCCTCTTTTATTTAATATTTCAATGCTGGGGTTGTTTTCTCTATCTGAACCACCAACTATAAAGCCCAGATCAAGGCTTAGATTAGCTAAAGCTGAAAGCCCAGCACCACCGATACCTGAGAAAAATACATGCATATTTTAAACTTCAACAACTTGTTTCTTTAAACCCTTTTTCGGTAACTGAGTTTTGTGTTTATTACGAGTATAAGTTCTGTATTCTTCTACTAGAACGGCAATGACGCAAGTAAGGGGTATAGCTAAAATAGCACCTGAGACACCCAGTAATTGAGCCCAAAAAATAATTGCAATAAGGGTCACAATTGGGTTGAGATGAGCAACTTCTTTCATAACAAAAGGTACTAACACATAACTCTCAATTTGTTGGATAATAACGTAGAGAAGGACAACCCAGATGGCAACTTCTGGTGCGATTAAAAAAGCAATTAAAACAGCTGGAATAGCAGCTAAAGTAGGTCCAACGTAAGGGATTAATTCAAAAAGACCAGCTAAAATTCCAAGGGCTAAGGCACTAGGTACGCCCAGAAAATATAATCCAGTAAAAGTCACAGTTCCAACAATTATCATATTTAGTAATTGTCCTCGAAGCCAGCTTCCTAGTTTGTGCTGAAGAGTAACGATCAAATGAGATAAATACTTTTCTTTTCTTGGAAAAAATGAGACTACATAAGTTGTGACATCTTCCCACATTAATATAAGGTAGAAAAGTAAAAATAAAAAGGCCAGGCTGCTTGCTGCAAATCCAAAGATCAGAGAAGTAATACCTATAACCTGATTAAAAATATTTTCAGCTGTGAAATTTTGAGATTGCCAGGTTATAAAATCCCAATTTACTGTAAAATCATTTCCAATCCTAGTCTCAACTAAATTAATCGCATTATCAATCGCACTTGGAAGATTTTCCCAAAGTAATTCAAATGAGTTTGTTACTGAAGCAAAGGTTAAAAATATGGTTAAAAGTAAAGTTAATAATACCATAAACACTGTTATTGCAGAAATAAAGGCTCTATTAAAACCAGTTTTTTTCTCGATAAAATCGACAGCTGGCATCAAGGCCGTCGCCCCTAAAATACCGACAAAAATAAAAAGAAGTAAGCCATTGAAAAAATACATTAACGCTATAACGGCTAATATAGCAAGAATTTTGTAAACTAGTTTAAGATTTATTTCTGACATTAGATTATATTATATACCCAGATTGTGAAATGTTAGTCTATCTGTCAATTAGTAGAAAAGACATTGCTAAAACAATTCTCTTT
>JBBSJV010000002.1:0-41001 GCA_038256935.1 Patescibacteria group bacterium | reverse complement strand
TCGCAGACTCTGGAGAAATAGTGAGAGAAGAGTTGAGACGACTGAGGCTATGACTCAACTTGCATTCCTCAAGCTCATGCTCAACAGGCTCTATGGTAAACGGGTTAAGTGGTGAAAAAAGATATTAAACAGTTTCTAATAATATAAATTTAAACTACATTTCAACATTAACTATTCATATTATGCTTTAGACCTTTTGCTGTTACTTTCTCATGATTGGGAAATAAACACCTATGAAAAATACAAAAAGTGCCTTGCAGGCTTCTATTTTATCAGATTTTAATTCTAGAAAAGATATTGTAAATAACTCAAATGATAATCAAAAAGGCTTACTTGATAAACCAAAGTTTGCTTCACCGATTTGGGCTGGATTTGAATGTACTTATGCTACCATCAAACCTGAAACTGAAGTGGATCTCTTGGCAGCCAAAAAACATGATACTTTTGTGCAAGAAGACTATGAGTTGATGCTAGAAAATGGATTTGGAACTGTGCGAGAAGGGTTTTCTTGGAGTCAGATTGATTTAGGAGGCGGGGAATATGACTTTGAAAGGTTTGAACCGATTCTACAGGCTGGAAAAGACCTAGGAATTGAGCAAATTTGGGATTTGAATCACTTTGATTACCCTGATTACCTTGATCCATTGAGCGATGAATTTGTAATCTCTTTTGCAAAATACGCTCAAGCTTGCCTCACAAAAATCAAGCAGTACCACAATGGCCAAATTTATATTTTACCAATTAATGAGATCTCATTTTGGTCGTGGATTGGTGGTATGGTGGGAGTATGGGCACCTTTTTTGAAAGGTCGAGAAAATGAGCTGGCAATCAAAAAACAATACGTAAGGGCAGCAATTGCCGCTCAAGATGCTATTTGGGAGTTTGACCCCTCAGTTAGATTTATCCATGCTGATCCTATCCTTTATCGCAAGCCAAGGATGGGTGCTTCTGATAAAGAAATTCAGGCAATTGAATATTTTAACACTCATATCAGGACAGCTGCTTGGGATATGCTGAGTGGTAAACTGCATCCAGAGCTTGGCGGGAATGCTAAGTATTTGGATATTATTGGGATAAATTATTATGTAAATAATCAGCAATATTCATCCCGTCAAACTGATGATCAGGGCAGTATCATATTTGAAGAAATACCTTGGGATAGTAGTGATAGGCTTAGTTTTGCTGATATTGTAGCAGAGCTTTATGATAAGTATAGTAGGCCAATGGTGATAACTGAAACTGGGTGCTTTGGCAATCGTAGGTTTAGCTGGTGGCAAAGGCTTGTCAAAGAATCTGAGGAGGCCAGAAAACGAGGGCTACCACTTGAGGCAATATGCGCGTATCCAGTTTTGGATCAACCAAAAAATATTCCAATTTTTGGACCAAAGTCAGGATTGTTTGATTTTGATAAAGAGAACAAGGGCAAGCTAAACCCGCAGTTAGATTGTATAGCTTTATTGAATGAGTTTAAAGATGGATATAATCTTTAGAAGTTATTGGGCTAGATAAAACTGATGTAAGTTGATAGACTCATAGTTTGTAATAGCCAAATTGATATTTGATTTTATATTAAAGACTTTGTTATGCACATGTACAGCCTTATAGCTGGGTTTTGTTAATTTAAAGCGTTGTTTTGATAAATTTTAGTAAATGGGTATAATAAATATCATTATGGGACGAGAAGCCAAATACTTGAGGGATCAAGATTATCTAGAATCTATTGAACTTCAAGATGAGTTGCTTAAACAAGCTGAAAACTTCATACATTTACCCATTGTTTACAATTCATTAGGAGAATTAGCCACAATGATTGGTACTATTGGCTCATTGGAAGATGGGTATGGAGAACAACTTAATGCAGATAATAAATATTTTAAAGAAACCGGACATAGAAAAAGGTATTTAAGCCCCGCTTCAGATCCTAATAGCGTTGAGTATATGGCTTCAAAAGAAATTATGCAACAGATAGATGAAAAACGCTGAAACCTATTTACTTGCTAAGCACCTTAAGTTAAACGAGATTTTTAAATTAATTTATCAATTTAGAGAAGATGGATTTTTTAAAAAAAGTAAGGAAAAAATGCTCGAGGAATTTTCTAATTTAAAAAGTAATGGTAGTATAGCTAATAAATACAGTATCATACAGTCTTTGACAGTAGATATAATTCAAAATCTAAAAAAACAAAAACATTCATTAGGATCAATTAATATAAATTTATCAAACGATGACCAAATACTGATTTGTAATGATATTTTTCCTAACTAATCATTTTTTATAAATTCAGATACCAGATACCAAAAAAGTAATTGCTTATGTAAAGTTAAGAATACTTGGAAAAGATACTGAAACAAGTTCAGTATGACAGGGAAAAATTGTTAGTGAATTAGGTAAAGATTCTGAAACAAATTTGGCAATGACAGGGAAATTTGTAAGAGGATTAGAAAAATATTCATTAAAGCTAACGATATTTACACTTGCCACCACGGGGGATCTTTCCCTTTGGTCGAGATGACATTTCTTTAATTAATTTTAACCTTTTGAACCTCCTACTTACACCTCCTTCATCTTCACGCTCCAGATTATTTCTAGAATCTCTCCGTTTTCTATTACATCTTCTACATTACTTGTCTCCCACCCACTCCTTGTGTCTTTGACTAGTTTATAGGGATGCAGGACGTAGTTGCGGATTTGACTGCCCCATTCTGCACTTTGAAATTCTCCTCTCAGCTCTGATTTTAGATCGGCTATTTCTTTTAGTTTGATGATGGCTAATTTGTTTCTCAGATAATGCATGGCCATTTGGCGGTTTTGGACCTGGTTTCTTTCGTTCTGGCATGTTACTACAATCCCACTTGGAATATGAGTTACTCTAACTGCTGAATAAGTTGTATTAACACTTTGCCCGCCTTTCCCGCCTGATAAATAAGTATCCCATTTAAGATCTTTTTCATCGATTTCTACATCCACTTCATCATCTAATTTATCAGGGATTACTTCTACTAAACAAAAGCTCGTTTCGCGGGTATGAGCTGAATTAAATGGAGATAACCTGACTAATCTATGCACTCCTGCTTCTTCTTTTAGCAGCCCATAAGCGTAGTCACCTTCTATTTGTAACATAGCTGTTTTTACTCCTCCCTCATCCCCACTTGAAATAGAAATTATGTTGCATTTGAATCCTTGGTTTTGGCAAAAGGCCTGATACATAGAAGTTACCATACTAGCCCAGTCTTGAGCATCGACTCCTCCTGCTCCAGCGTGGACTGATAGGATACAAGGATGATTATCAAATTTGCCTGCTAAATACCTAGCTCTTTCTAGGATCAATTTTTGTTTATCCAATGTTTTTATAAGTAATTCTACTTGATCAGGGTCATCTAGTTCAAAAGCGATTTGCAAGTTATCTGAGACTTCAGTGAGACTTTTGATTTGTTCCAATTGTTTATCAAGCCCTGATAGTTGGGTCTGGAGTTTTCTAGCAACTTCAGGATCTGTAGACCACAGGCTTCCATCAGCTAATTCTGATTCTAGGCCAAGTCTGGTAGCCTCTAACGATTCAATATCAAAGCTTTCTAGCAGCTGCAAACAGGAGTAACGGATGGCCTCTAGTTCACTTTGAGTAATCATTAGTTTTGCTCTTGAATTTCCAAACTAACTCTGGCTGGAATACCTGGAAAATGCACACCGGCTTGAGACTTTTCGATATTATCAATCTCTGGGTAAGTGTTTTGTAATTCTGATTTAGCAGCTTCAAAGTCTTGGGTGGTAGCTAGTATATCAATTAGATCTTCTCTGGATAATTCATTTTGTTCTATATAACTGTATTGCACGTTTAGGGTAAATCGAGTGTCAACGTCAAATTCAAAATCTTCTTTAGCTATATCATCCACACTGATAAATTCTTTGATTTTAGGGTTTGTTTCTAAGATTTTAGACTTTAGAGTGTTTTCATCCAGACTATAAATCGAGATTGTAGAAGTAGCTTTGAGATCGATTTTTGGGGTTTGCTCACCTTCAATCTGGCTTGGCTGGTAATCTACTCTACCAATTTCATACCACTCGGGATCCACTATTTTGCCAGTTTGTTCTGAAGCTTGTAGGACTTTTTGACCTGCTATTACACCGATTTGCTGATTGGCTCTTTCTGATAAACTATCCACATCAGCTTCTGTGACTATCTTGTTTCCAGTTGGTCTAACAAGGCTAACAGCTTGAGTAACTTCTCCAACCAAAAGCCCACCAATAAGGTCTCTTCGAAGGTTGTAGATCCTTAATGTACTACCTACAGGCAATTGCCCTGCTTCTCCTGCTGTGACTGCTTCAATCTCGATATTTACACTACCCCCATTGACATTACTTCTAGCAGGAATTCTAAAAGTCCCTGGCTCACTAGCTTTTCCAACGTGTCTAAACTCTTGATTGTTTTCAGCTCTTAAAATGATTCCTTGTTTATCAAAAGCCACGCTTCCTCCACTTCGATTGACTATTGTAGCGATGCCTCTAGCATTAATTAAGGTTCCAGTTTCTACCCCTGTTGGTTCGCTACTAACTGTAGTTTCTACAGCTTCATCGGTTTTGATAAGATCAGATTTAGCTATAGTAATAGGAGCTACGTCTTGTTTCTGCATGTTTTTGATCTCCAGACTATAAACGTTAGTTGGGAATACAAAGGCAAAGAAACTAATAATTAAAGTAAGGCCAATAGAAAGACTTGTAAATTGAGCTACCCTTGTCATCCACATTTGTCTTTGCTTTTGAGCGTAGCTACGGTAGGAGTTTTTATTCAAAGCTGCTCTTGTTGCTTCGATTCGATCCAACCAACTATCTAGGTTTTGCTGGCTAGGTTGTTTACTGATTTTTGAGACGTGAAAGGGTGATTCGATCGCAGCTTCAGTGGCTGTTTCTTCAATATTTGGGGCACTAGCTTCTGCAGCTACAACTGGCATTATTGGAGTATTTTCAAAGCTATCAATTAAAAGGCTTGGTTTATAAGTGTCTTGTTTGAGTAGATCTTGAGCTGACAAAGGAACTCTCTTATCACTTAAGGGGTCTAGGGTTTGAGATGGAGCGGAGGTTTTTGGATTGATAAAGACAGGTTTATCTTCTACTGGCTGGTTTTGCTTGTGTGAATATTTGGAAACGGTGGCTTCAAATTGTTCATCTAATTTGATCTCTTTAATTTCAGCTTCGATTATAGTGTCATCGTCTTTGTATCTTTTGAAATCAGGACTATTTTGTGATTTTCTAGTCACTAATTGCCCGCCAAGTAGCTCATCTTGGGGTTTGTTGTAAGTGTCAGGATCAAGGTAGTCAACTTGGCTATCTTTTAAAAATTCTAAAATAACAGGTTTATCAGAGGTCCAAATGATCTTTCTAGGATAATTTCCTATTTGATAATTAAAAATCGTAAAGGCAATTGGGGTTGCTAAAAAGTTGGGTAATTCATGTAAATGAATCAGTAAAGATCCTTGAATACTAGCAAGACCTGCTAGAGAATTTAATAAATCTTTTTTGGTGGTTTGACCTGTGATTTCGAGCATAATCTTAAATTGGTAGCGCTACGGAGAATCGAACTCCGGTTGCAAGAATGAGAATCTTGTGTCCTAACCACTAGACGATAGCGCCGTAAGCTACATTGATAGCTAAGAAACAATTTTTGGCAAGTTACTTTTGTAAGTAAAAGTATATATTCATATTCTCTAATTCTTTACAGATCTGATCTAGGACTGAAATAAAAAATGTAATTTGAAAATATTGAAATATTTGTAAAAGCTATAGTTAAGTAATCGATTATTTATTTGATATAATATATAACTATCGAATCATCTTTACTTTATGACAATAATTATTATAATAATATCATTTATCACTCTTTAGGATTTTAATAATTTCAATAACAAAATCCACTTATTTCAATCCTAAAATCCACATGTCACCAAGGAATACAACCGTGTTTCCCTGAAAATTTTAATCTGTCATTCTGAACTCGTTTCAGAATCTCAAACTTATTTCGTGATTAAAAAGACCCTGAAATAAATTCAGGGTGACATGTAGATTTTATGATTAAAATTATTTACTTACATTGCTGCCAATCCTTTTACAGCTAATCCGTAATTTCTATCTGTGGTAGGACCCTCAGTGAAAATTCGATCTCCAAATCTGTTTTTTCTTTCATGTATTTGATAAGCACCTGTCTTTTATCACTGGTAATTTCTGAACTATCAGTAGTGCTGATAACACAATCTATTTTCCAAGAATCAACATTCTCAGCATTTGTTTGTTTGCTTACTCTAAAGGTTTCAATTGCAGTATTATCTGCCATTCTAGGTAGCCTCAGTGTAAGCACGGCTATCAGCTCCTGTCTTTGCTGCTCCAGGCTCAAATCATCTTCTGTGGCAATAGAAATTGTTCTAGATAATATTAGATTAAGATCTACTTTTTTTTCTAAGACTTTTTCAAGCTCTAAAATTATGTTTTGCTTTTGTAGATAATCAATTGTAACATCATCAGGTATCATAACTTCTGCTGAGACTGAAACAATCTCTCCACTACCCCTTCTAATAACATCTGTACGCACATCTTGGACAATGATTTCAGGTGATAAAATCTTGAGGTTTTGATTTAAAATGTTTTGAGCTTGTATTACAGCTGTAGTTTTGAAAGTAAAACTTTGTAAAAAGATAAACAATGGTATGCTGATAATGACGATTAGACTTGATAAAATCAATATGGCTTTTCGGCGCAGGTGAGCCTGATCATGGGAGTGGAATTTGGAACCAAAATTGAAAACTAAACTACAAACAAAAATAATAGCTAATGCATTTGCAATAAACAAAGTAAAGCTTGTAAAAGAGACGTTTGGAAGTCCTAGTACTAACCCAATCCCAGTCACACACAATGGGGGCATCAAAGACGTTGCAATAGCAACTCCGGCTAGGGACTGAGAAATCTTTGGAATCATTAGTGAAAGTCCAGCTACAGCACCTGAAACAAGGGCAATAATTAGATCAATCAGGGTTGGGTTGGTGCGAGCGATGATTTCTGTGTTAAGACCTTTTATAGGCGAAATAAAGGTAATTAGCATACTTGCACAAAGACTTATAAATATACTTGCAAGTAAGATTTGAATAGCCTCTTTGATATAATCTCTTTTCTCAAAAATAATCCCCATTGAGACTTTCATAAGTGGCCAAACAAGGGGGGAAATAATCATCCCGCCAATGACTACTGCGGGGTTATTGATCAGTAGCCCCAAAGTTGTAACCACGCTGGCTCCAGCAAGTAATAAAAGATAACTCAATGTTAGCTCCCCATTTTGACTAATACTTTCAGCAAGGTCTGTCCTTGAGACGCGAGTAAAGTCATTTGTAACTATTTTGGAAAGCTTAGGAATCTTCATTTTGTTTGTGTTTGCTTTAGTTTAGCTCATATTTACAAGTTGTTCAAGGTCATTAGATGGCACTATCTTAAATGTGAGCTGGTTTCATTTCGTTTTAATAAATTTGAAACTATTATTCACATTTAATCATCACAAACTAAGTCTTTTATTCTGGCTAGAATAAGCATGTAAACAATTTTGATTAATCTTAAACAAGGTTATTGCTAATTGCTATTAAATAAGCTTTATGGTTATTTTTATTGTATGACTGAGATTACAACTGTATTTAATGTTGATACTATGGCACCTGATCCTGAGAGTGATGGTTTTCTCGTAGAGGGATTCCTGTACACAACTAATCATGAAATAGTTCATGCTCCAAATAGGCAAGACATATTCCAAGTTTCTGCAGTTTTTACAGTTGCTCTTATTTCCCAGCTTATTATCGAGCAGAATGACTATGTCAAAATAAGTGCTGGTGATATAAATTTGAAACCCGTTGATGGCAATACAGATTATCAAGAATGGTTTCATGACCTCAACATGCTTCAGGTGATTTTTAATTGTATTTTACCGGCTTGACTTGGGGTAAATCATATCATTACTGTGAGTATGATCCACCCCGCCACCTTTGGTGCCACCCCTCAAGAGGGGAATTTCAAAACTTTAAGGATTTTAAAGGCTCATAATACTATCTACCCACTCCAACCTCTCATCCCAGTCCATGATTTTATTTGGTTGGGTTAGCCCCTGCTCTGTACCTACTCCTGTAGAGACAATTAGGACTTTTTGTTCTGGAAAACTTTGGACGTATTCTTTGGCAACAAGTAGGGCTTTTTTAAAAGCTTGTTTTCGATCTACTTCTAAAATATATTTACTCCCCTCTGTATCACCGGGGTAGTTAGCTGACTGCAAGTTTAAGATCTCTTGAGGGTCATCATCTTCATTAAAATTATCTGTGGTAATGACTGTAAAATTAGCGTATTGATAGCTTAGATCTCCCATTATTGGCTTTTTCCAATCGTCTCTTCCAGCACCATCGTTGGATAAAATGTGGATAACTTGTGCATAACTTCCTCGATCTCTCCAATTAGCTAAGGTTGTCATCAAACTTTCCATACTTTGTGGCTCATGAGCATAGTCAACAAGTAGGTCAACACTGGATTTCCACTCTTGTTTGGTTTCTAAACTTTTAAGACTAACTAGCTGTTTTAAATTACTACTGCTAACCACAATGTCTTGAATATCACCATTTCTATAGACCCACTCCATTCGACCTGGAATACCTAATATGTTGTCACAAATCTGATCCAAGCTATCCCAGACTGTAGGTTCTATAGTACTTGCAATATTGAGAGCAAACCAAAGATCTATGACTTCGACTTTGGAGATCAAATGAGTCTTTAGCTGGCCTCTGATCGTAGTTGCAGTTAGTCCCAAATTGCTTTTGGCTGTACTAGATTTAAATTTGAGATCTTTAGCAGGCGTTATAGTGATTTTTTTGAGAGTCTTTTGGCTTTCTTTATCTAGCTTATTAAAAATATAGTCTCTTGCTTCGATTTGATCCTGATCAGTATTGGATAAATAATACCCTGTTGGATTGGTATTTTGTAATAATTTAGCTTTACAGCTGAGGTAGTTTTCCCAGCCTCCATGGGCTTCAAGATGTTCTGGGTAAGCATTTAAAAAACTACTTATGTCGAATTTTTTCAACCCCCAGTGTCTGTGTTGAGCAAGTCCTTCACTGGTCATCTCCAAAACCACAGTAGTGCAATTGTTTTTTACCATTTGCTTCAATATTCTTTGCATGTAGACTGAGTCAATTGTCCCCATTTTGTAAGGATTGAGGTACTGATCTACCCCATCAAAAATCAAAGCTGTAGAAATATAGCCTGTTTTATAACCTAAGTAGTTTAGAATTTTGGCTGTAAAGATTGTGGTTGTGGTTTTACCCTTTGTCCCGTTAATACCGATAAGGGTAAGTTTTCTGCTTGGAAACAAATAAAAAGCTGAGACTAGATAAGCTTTGATACCATGGCCAATCGGACGTATTTTTTTGGTAAGATCTGGCACTAAAATGGACTTTATAAGCTGGTAAAATTGTTTCATATTAATTAGTTTATAAACCACTAAATAGGTTTGAGTAAGTGTCTGGATTTACTACCATTGCTAGCTCATTTGGGAAAAATATTATAGCAAAAAGAAGACCTGCAAGTAAGACCCTATAGACGATAAAGACAGTAAAGGAGTTGCGGCTAAGATAAGCAATCAGCCATCTAAGGGCTAAGTAGCCAAAGACGAAGCTAGTTATAAAACCAATCAAATTGGATAAAAGTGACAAGGTTATTTCAGTCTCGCTCCAACCGGCTGAGCTTGGGATCAAACTTGAAAGTCCAGTTTGTAAGACATCATTAATGAGGCGAATAACTCCTACAAGACCAGCAATTAGAAGGGCAGGAATACTGATTAAAAACGAAAATCTCACCGCTTGGCTTCTCTCTCTTCCTGTAAATAAAGCCCCACTAATTGTAGATCCACTTCTAGACATACCAGGTAAAATGGCTAGGACTTGAAAGAGACCAACAAGGATAGTTTCTTCTTTGGATATGATTCTAGATCTAGCAAATTTTTGGGCTTGTCTATTGGCAATTTCAGCAACTCCCATTAGTAGTGATCCGACTATCATAAAGGTAGCAATAGAAGAAATATTGCGGTTTTGATCGGCAATACCTGTTAAAAACAGTCCAAATAAAACAATCGGAACTGTGGCTAAAATGATTTGAGCAAGCTCTATATCTACTCTAAACTGTGGATCAGATTCTATAGTTTTTAGCTCATCATCGAGCTCTTTGTTTTGAGCCGCCATTTCAGGAGCTGGGTAGTTCCACCAAGTAATAATATTTGAAAAAAAACCGCCTCGCTGCTGCGCGTTTGATATAATTTGCAAAAATCTAATCCAATAAACTTTGATATCATCCCAAAAATAAAAAATAACTGCAATAACAGTTCCAAGTTGCAAAACGTTTGTGGCTTGAATACCTATATCGCGCCCATTAGTTAAAAATTCAGAAACCAAGAAAATATGAGCAGTGCTTGAGATCGGGAAAAACTCGGTAATTCCCTGCACTATACCCAAAATTATTGCCAAAATTATCTCATTGATGATAGAAAAATCCATATTATGTGTTGATTAAGTTTTCATATTCTACTAGCATGTCTTGCAGGATTTGTAAACCTTGCTGGTAAAACTGCGGCGAAGTAATATCTATTCCTTGAGAAAGAAGTAGCTCTTTTGGCGTAGATGATCCCCCTGCTTTCAGTAATTCCTTATAACGGATAATAAACTCTGATCCTTCAGTTTGGTACTGCTTATAAAGGGATAGGCTTACTAAATTGGCAAAACTATAGGTATAGCAATAAAATGGTGAGTGGAAAAAGTGAGAAATCCCAAGCCAGTTCCCTCCCTTATAATCATCTGTCATTGCAACACTCTCTCCATAGTACCCCTGCCCTAAACTTTTCCATAGTTGATTAGCTTCATCACTACTAAATTCTGTGCCTTGATCTATCTTAGTATGCAAGGTGCGTTCAAAATTGGTATACAGAACTTGTAAAAAGATGGTGGCAAATTGATCACTGAGAAAATGATCCAAATAGGCAGTTTTTTCTTGTTTGGTCTTTGCAACATTACTTAAATAATACTGCCCCCACATAGTTTCATTGAAAACTGAGGCAGTTTCACCCAAAGCTAGTCCGCACCAATAAGTGTGATAAGGCTGAACCTTGGATAAGGTGGCGTGTATAGCATGACCCATCTCATGAGCAATTGTGGTAATACTATTGGAGTCATTTGTATAGTTTGTCAGTATAAAACTAGGGCTAAACTTATCGTAGCTACAATACGCTCCGCCTGTCTTTACTTCGCTTGGATAGACATCGATCAGGCCTGTAGTCAAAATATTTTTGGCAATCTCATAGAACTCAGTATCAAACTGACTCATACACTGCAAAAACAAATCCATCCCTTCACTGTATTCGTATTTAGACCCGCCGCCTTCAAGTGGAGCTAAGGTATCCCACATTTGCAATTTATCAAGTCCAAGATGTTTGGCTTTGGCTTTATAAAATCTGGTTACTAAACTAAAACTATCTGTGATTGTCTGCAGCAAGGTATCAACTAATTCATCTTCTAATTGTTCACTTTGATTTCTTGGGGTCATTACTGTCTCGTAGGAGCGAAGCTTGCTTTCAGATACCCAATCTTTGACTACACCGTTATAAACATTACTAAGCACTAGTTGAATCTGGGGATCACTATAGGTTTCTTGCATGGAAAGAAAGGCTTTTTTGCGCACCTCTCTGTCTTTATGCATTCTCATGGAGCGAATCACCTCTTCGTTAACAATTTTTATTTCTCCATCAATTTCGATCTTAAACTTGAGACTAGCAAGGAGCTCATCATAAATATTATTTAAAGCACTTCCGATGGATTCATCCTTTTTGAGTATAATATTTTCTTGGCTTAGCTCGAGCAAGTTTTTAATAGAAATAGATTTTTTGTGGAAATAGTTTTTGTATGGTTTTAAATCCTCTTGATTACTCAATTCTTCTAGTTTTTGGCTTCCGATTTGTCTAAACTCTTCATCGATAAATAGTAATTTTTCTTTGTATTTAGAAAGAGATAGATCTAACTCTCCCTGAGCTTTTTTCAAATCTTGGTTCTGATTATCCAGATCTCTTGCAAAATAAAAATATTCTTCAATTTTCCCTGCAAGTTTAGAAATTTGAGCTTCGTTTTCAAAGTATTCCAACCATTTAGTGGGGGTAAGACCGGCTAATTGATTTTGATATTTAGCAATAAACTTATCGATCTGAGTTTTCAAATCTTCTAGATCAAACTTTATTTGAGGGACTTCTAAGCTGCTATAGTAATATTTTGCTAAGTCCCAGCTAGTTGTGTATTTTCTCATATTAATAAAATTTTTTATCTCCGTAGATTAGCAAACAAACTATCCCAATTAAATGACAGACAAAGAAGGCTAAAAAGCCAATTATACTGATCCATATTGCAGGTTGAGACATAAGTATTGTATGATTAATTTACACTTGCTGAGTTGAGAAATGTTGTAAAGTTTGATCGTAATACTCTTCTTGAGTAGTAGCCTGTAGATCTGGTTCAACTCCTTTTTCGTTGATTTCAGTTCTGTTTGGAGTTATCCACTCGGCTATTGTTAATCTAACCTTATCACCGTTACTAAGGCTATAAATTCGCTGGACTGTTCCTTTACCAAAGGAAGTCTCTCCAATTACTTTTACCTCTCTGATATCACGCAAAGCTCCTGCTACAATCTCACTAGCTGATGCACTATTTTGATCGATCCAAACTACAAGTGGGTATTCTACCAGATTATTTGCTTTAAACTCGCTATAGATAGTCTTTTCCCCATCTTTTGTCTTTTCTCTGATAACGATACTATTTTCTGGTAAAAAATACGACATGATATCCACAGACTCATTTAATAAACCTCCAGAGTTACTTCTCACATCCAAAGCGATGTATTGAATTTGAGAATTGTTTTTAATGGTAGTTGCAATGGCATTCATTTTTTCATCCAAATCATTACCAAATGAGGTGATTTCTACTACGGCTAAATTTTCTCTGATAGTTAGATAGACTAGATCAGTTTGGATTCTACGCCTAGTTAGATTTGCTGTATACTCACTTTCTTGTCTTTTGAAGACTAACTCGACTTGAGTATTTTCTTCTCCCCTGATTTTTTCAGCAACTTCTGCCAAGCTTTGCTCTCCAACTTCCTCATTATTTACTTTTAATAAAATATCTCCAGCTAAAACCCCACCTTCTTGAGCAGGACTTGCTTGAAAAACCCTATCGACAACGAAACCATCGTCAGTTTCATCAAAACGGATCCCAACTCCTTGATAACGCTGATTTAATGAGTCGTTAAAATCTTGTTCTTCTCTAGCTGGTAAATAAGAGCTATAGGGGTCTTCTAAGGAGCTAATTAAACCTTTTAGTCTGCCTTCATTGATCAATTCAGTTTCTGGTAACTCATTGATGCTTTCAGATTGAATTAGGTTAATAATTTCATTTTCTATACGGCTATTGCTAGTGATTGGAAGTTTATTTTGACTTTGAAACAACAGTATTGATACAAGTGTAATTGCTAGTAAAAGCCCTCCAATCAGTACTCCAACAAGAGGCGAATTGAGCTTTAAAGTTTTGGTATTTTTTTCCATATTGACTGTATTTTCCAAGCTTAATTAGATTTTGACAATAGTCCTTTAAATATCCAATAAATAAGAGTGGTAAGAAATACGAGTAAAAGCAAACGAAACGAAAATAGATTTTTCTCGAACAACCAAGGATACGATTGGTGGCTGGTGGGATGCATTGTGTTATTAAACATTATTGGGTTAGCTTTTTTAGCTAGTAGCTTGTCGATTCAACCACCTAGTGTTTTTCGTAGTGAATTTTTAAAGCAACTTTTTTTGGGAGCTGGAATTGGTGGTGGGATTTGTTATTTCTTTGCCCGCTTTGATTATCAAGAAGTTATAAAAAAGGCTCACTGGTTTTTGATTTTAAATTTTCTTTTATTGGGGTTTTTGGGTGTTTTTGGCTTTGTAGCTAATCTACTTAGTTTGGGTGGTATTGAACAAAGTTTATTTGCAGCGCAAAGGTTCGTGGTTTCCCAAGCAAGTATATTACCAATAGGCCCCTACTACGCTAACGGGGCTATAAGTTGGATAAGGTTTCCCCTACTGCCAAATTTCCAACCAGCTGAATTTACAAAGCTGGCCTTGATAGTTTATATCGCAGCTCATTTGCAAAAAATAGATGGCAAAAAAATCACTTGGCTGTCTCTTAAAAAACCATTTTACGCCTTTTTATTGAGTGCCTTTCTAATCATGTTACAACCTGATCTAGGAGCAGTATTTTTATTATTTATAATAGTCTTTTCAAGTTTTTGGTCAGGTAACGTGCCAAGTAAAATCTTGGTTTACACATCTCTGGTTTTTTTAGTTTTTGGCCTAATAAATACCCTTGGAGCAGCCTATAGGATAGATAGAGTCACATCTTTTTTGGACCCAACAAGTGCTAGAGCCGGACAGGTTAGAGGGGTACAATTGGCAATTGAACAAGGTGGAATGTTTGGCAGAGGGTATGGAAATAGCATAAGCAAGCAAACCCCCGGCACTCTTTATGAGACAGAAACTGATTCGATTATTGCAGTTATTGGTGAAGAGGTTGGATTTGTCGGTACTGTATTGTTTTTATCGATGTATATAGTCCTTTTATGGAGAGGGATGGAGGCTGCTCGCAATGCTCCTGATGTGGCAGGCAAAGTCTTGGCAACGGGTATCTCTATTTGGATAGTCTCTCAAGCCTTTGTTAATATCATGGGAATGCTTAGCTTGTTACCATTAACAGGCGTGCCATTACCATTTGTATCCAAAGGAGGGTCAGCAATTTTAATGAATTTAGCAGCAGTTGGTATCCTAATTAATATATCCAGCTACAGCCAAAAAAATAAAGAAAAAGCCGCTAGTTTCAAGAGAACTTTTAGACCTAAAAACGTCAAAATAAATAGTTCCAGCAGTTAAATTTTGAATTAACCTTTTAGGTTTTGGGTATCATTTTTGATTTTTCTTAGGGCTTTTCTAAGTTTTAATCCATATACTGAAAGCAGTGTAAAGACTCCAAATCCAGCTAAAGCTATACCTCCACCTGAGCGAACTAGTGAAGACTCATCGCCTAATACTTGACCGGCGGGTCTAGATTGACTTTGGATTGTGAGGCTCTGGGATGAACTAACTACATCCTCGTCTCCATCAACTATCGGTGCCAAGCTTGAGCTAAGACTAGATGAAAGTGATGTAGAGGATATAATCTGAGAACTAGATGATTGCGACTGAGAAACACTACTCTGAGAAGACTCTAAACTACTGCTACTAGATGAGGAAATAGGGTCTGAGCTAGAAGATGATGATGATTCTGAGCTTGATGAACTAATTTCACTTTCACTGCTACTTTGAGTGCTTGAGCTAGAGCTAGTTTCACTGAACTCGCTAGATTCACTGGATTCAGAACTAGAAGAGGAAACAATTGGCTTCGAAATAAGACAGTCCAAACCTTCATAGTCTGATGCCAGTGGTAAACTAATAGCTGTATCTTTAATTGCTTCACCAGTAAGAGTGTTTACTTCATACAGATGATCTTTGGGCTCTCCCCAGTTACCAGTGCTAACATACAATTTGCCTTCTGGATTAAATGACAAACCTTCAACGTCTAACAAATCAGTGTTTCCAAGTATGGTAGTTTTTCCTGTTTCCATATTAATTCTGACAATGTCAGTTGAAATTCCTTCTCTTCCGTGAACTCCTGATAATCCGTATAGTTCGTTAGTGACTAGATCAAAGGCTAGATCATCAATTTCTCTATATTTATCAGGCTCTTCTACTGGTATATAGTCTTTTCCTTCACCGAAAAAGTTTTTTACAGCTTTTCCTGTTTCCACGTCCACTACAAATAATTGATCAAATCTTTGCGTGTCTCGATTAACGGCAAAGAAATCACCTGTATCTGGGTTTTTAGCAAGGCTATTAATTTTTTTGGCTTCTAATGGACCGTATTCACCTTGTATCCAGCCAAATTTATTATCTTTAGCTGTCCCCTTACCTGTTTCCAAATCCACAGTCCAAAGCTTACTTTGCTCGACTACATACAGTTTTTCGTTTTCGTAGTCATATTCCAAAGCCTCAGCATTTTTGGTACCAATAAATTGCATTTGGTCACCTGAAAGGTGGGTTTCTTTACCTGTTTTAAAATCATATTTGGTAATAATGTCTTCGATCATCTCATCACCGCCTTTTTCGTGAATATCAGCTAAAAGATAACAATATTGACCATCTCCTTCTTGGGCACCAAATACATCCGATTTATTAGTGTTTTCTGTAGGATTCAGATGGTTAAAACCAGCTACTGCGGCTACTCCAAGTCCTGCTAGCATTGCAGCAGAAACTAGCCTCTGTTGAGTTTTATTTTTGTGAGTCATATTTTTGTTTGTTTTTTTGTCTATCTACAATTATATCTCATATTATCACTACTCTCAACTACAGCAAGTAAGCATTTATTCACTATTGGAAGCTACTTAATGATAACTCATTAGCCTATATTTACTTTCTACAAAGGCTTTAGAATCGGTTTATCGTGTAGGATAAATTGCAACTTATCTAGGGCTTATTAAGATTTGCAACTTGTCCAAAGCAAAAAATTAGTTATAGCTAGAGTATGGATCTAAATTCTGCGCTACCTCCTCATGATATCGATGTAGAACAAGCCTTTTTGGGCTCTATTTTACTGAACAATCAAGTACTTGATGAAACTGCTGATTCCTTAAGGCCTGAATTTTTCTACTTTCCATTGCACCAAGTCTTGTTTAACTGCATGTTAGATATGTGGGCCGCTCGCAAGCCAATTGATGTGATACTTGTGCTGCAAGAGATAAAACAAGAAAGATACCAAAAAAAATTAAGTGAAGGCTTCATCGTAGATCAAGAGACGCTTCTAGAATTAACGGCTAAAAGCACCTTCTCAAGTAGCCCCGGCGAGCTAGCTAGAATTATTAAGGACAAATACCTTCTTCGCACCATTGTCACAACCGCTGACGACATGAAAACACAGGCTTTATCGAGCCCCTTACCACCTGATGATATTTTGGACGGTGCCCAACAAAAGCTATTTCAGATCAGCATGCAAAGTATCGATAAGACCTTTGTCTCGATTCAAGAAATTTTAGGAAGCACCTTTGAGCGTATTAGTGATCTACATGCTAATCCTAGCGAGCTTAGAGGAACAGCCACTGGTTTTACAGATATTGATAGATTATTAGGAGGTTTTCACAAATCTGATTTGATTATCATTGCTTCCCGTCCTGCTATGGGTAAGACCTCTTTTGCCTTGGAGCTGACCAAAAGAATAGCCCTGACTGGTAAAACTGGAGTAGCCTTTTTTAGTCTGGAAATGAGTAAAGATCAATTAGTTGATAGAATGCTGGCTTCAACTTCAGGAATAGATCTATACAAAATCCGCTCAGGTAAATTTGGAGGCAGTAATGAACAACAAGAATTTGAAAAACTTGGCGGAGCCATAAGTACATTGAGTGAAGCCCCAATTTGGATTGATGATAATGGAGGTTTAAATATTTTGGAACTTAGAAGCAAAGCCAGAAGGCTTAAGATGAAGCATAATATTGGAGTAGTTATTATCGATTACTTGCAATTAATGACTTCTGGAAACAGTCGCAATAATGGTAACCGCGTTCAAGAAGTTTCAGAAATTTCTAGAGGTTTAAAGCTACTTGCTAAAGAGCTAAATGTACCTGTCATAGCACTTTCACAGCTATCTAGAAGTGTGGAGAGTAGAGACGATAAACGTCCAATGCTGTCTGATCTTAGAGAGTCAGGATCCATTGAGCAAGATGCCGATGTGGTAATGTTTGTACATAGAGAAGAAGTCTATCACAAAGAAACCAAAAAGCGAGGAATTGCTGATATTTTGATTTCCAAACACAGAAACGGTCAGATCGGAAGTGTTGAACTAGCTTGGATCCAGCACCTAACCAGTTTTGAGAATCTAGATGGCGCAAGGCTAAGTAGAAGGGTCAATGAATAAGCTAGGATTATTTTTTAATTGCGAACTAACGCTGTGTTTTAAGGAAATATTCATTGACATAACCAGATATATAATTCAAGCTGTAGGGTACTAAATATTTTTATGCAACAAAACCCAAACAATCCAAATCCAAATATGAACCCAGTAAATCAGGTTCCTCAAAATCCTCAAGTAAACCCTACTGGCCAAGCTTATGTTGATCAAGCTCCTGCAAGCGCTACAACTCAAAGAAATGATAGCATCGATAAAGTTATTCAACTAGTCTGGTTTTTAGTTGGTTTTATTAACGTTATTTTACTTCTTAGAATTATCTTTTTATTATTTAATGCTCAATTAAGTGGTTTTAGTAGATTTTTATACAACGTAACCAATATTTTTGCTATGCCATTTTTTGGAATTTTTCCAGCTCCTAGTGAAGGCACCACTTATTTTGATACAGCAGCCTTAGTTGCCATTGTTATCTACACTCTCTTAGCTTGGGGAGTCGTTACTCTTATCAAGATAATTGCTGATAAACAACCAGCTGCTTAAATTAAATTACTAAATCTTATATTTTACCCCCCCTGTGGGGGATTTTTATTTGTTTTAGGGTTTATCAGTGTGACTAGCCTAAACCAATGGCCTTAATCAAGTCGGGCCACTTCGTTTCGTTTCTTTCAGAAACTGGCACCCTGGCTTGCCGCATGGCCTTATCGGGCAAAACAAGTTTGCCCTGTTCTAGCTGGTATTTCATACCCGCCTTTCTCTCAGTCGCCGTGGGGCTCTTGACCAATTTTGTTATTCAATCCACAACTTATCTATGATTACCCTTGCGGTTAGTTTTTTTACTCTGCTTACATTTGCCACCATAGCCGTGATGTGTTTGCACTATGCTTTTTATCTTTACGAGAATCGCAAAATTGAAGATTTGACACGCAAAATACAGCCTCGCACCACCACTGATGTGATGCAAAAAACTTACGCTGACCGTGGATTCACAAGCAGGGACATGGGTGAAAACATCTCTAAAGCTACTAAATCTCTACAGCCAATTCACGCTGAAACTCGCAGAGTCATGGGCATGATGACCAGTAGCGGTGGAAGCTGGCTACAAAATCTAAAAATCTTTTTTACCAATCTAAGATACCAGTTTTGGCCACAAATCAAGCGTCTTTGGGAAAATGCCATCTCTTTACTTCTTCCAGTCCATCATGATCACGAGGAAGAAAAACAGCCTACTACAGAAATTATCCCAGCAAATGCTGATACCGCTGATTTCGAAGATGAGGTTGATCGTTTGAAACAAGAGCAAATTAATGATTTAGTAGAAAAAGTTATTAGCCAAACCGAATCAGAGCACCACGGCACAACTTTTCACACCAATGCTAAAGTGGCCCCTAAAAAGCCTACTCTGGATGACCCTGAACAAAAGATTTTGTTTGAAAAATTAGAAACTAAGTTACTTAATAGGTTAAAAGAAGTTGGTCTTAAACACTTCGATATTTGGTTGCAGCTGGGAGAGCTTTATGAAAAATACGAAGAGTACAGCAAGGCTACAGAAATCTACAACATGATTTTAAAAAACAGTGAAGGCAAGGAGAAAGATTTTGCAAGGGACAGATTAATTGCTATATCTTAAATTAAAAAAATACATTATTATGCTCGCTTACATCAGTGGAAAAGTAGTCATCACAAAACCAGGTTGGATTATCGTCAAAGCCCCTTCAGGTTTAGGCTATGGTATAATAGTTTCCCCAAATAAAAACTACATGGTCAATGAAAATGTAGATATATTGCTCTTAGAAGTAACTAGAGATAGTAGTAGTGAGCTTTACGGATTTGATAATATTGACCAAAGAAGCTGGGCCGAAAGATTACTTAAAGTTTCTGGAATTGGCCCCAAAATGGCAGCAAATATTGTTCACAACATGCATATTGATGAGATTATCCAGTCCATTCAAAATGCTGATAGCAAGAATTTTTCAGACAAAGTCAAAGGATTGGGGGCTAAAACTGCCAAAAAAATCATAGTGGAACTAAAAGACACTTCAGTAGACCTTGCAATGCTGACTTCTAAAAAGCTTCCTAACGATAACTTTGCAATCGAATTTGCAGATACTTTGTCAGGTCTTGGCTATAAACGAGGAGAAATTGTGGCAGCTATCACTACATTAAAAAAAGACAATATGTGGCAAGAAAATGACATCGTAGAAACAGTTCGAAATGGTCTTAGAGTTTTGGGGCGTGGTTAAATAATCATCAATTATTTATCTATGGATTTAAAGAAACTTCAAGATCTGGCTCTAAAAAACAAACATCTCTACGATAAATTAAATCAAGTAGATGGTCATAAAGTTTGGGGAAGTAGTGAGTATATGCTAGGATTTGCCGGTGACGTTGGTGACTTATCAAAATTAATTATGGCAAAGAATAAACTTAGAAGAGTTAATTCTGATTTAGATTTGGATGCAGCAATTAGCCATGAATTATCAGATTGTCTCTGTTCAATTTTAGTTTTAGCAAAGGAATACGATATGGACTTAACATACTGAGTTCAAAATAAACATGAAAGTTTTAGAAAAATCCCTTCAGAAAAAATTAAATCAAGATTAGAAACGAAGTTTTCTCATAAACAGTTATCATGTATTAGAGTCTGGCTTTGCAATTTTCTTAGCAAACCATTTGGACTTAAACTCATAACCATTTTTGATATAAAACTCATGAGCCTTTTCTCTTTTTACTCCACTTAGAAGTCGAATTCCACTTAGATTTAAAACTTTTGCTTGATTTTCTAAATACTCTAAAAGTTTAGTACCAAAGCCCTGCCCTCGATACTCGCTATCAATCACTAATTCATCCAAAACTAAATACTTATAATTTTCTAAGTTATTTGCCACTTGATACTGCATAAAACCAATTGGCTTATCATCAACATACAAACCTACAAATTTAATACCTTTTGAGAGCAAATCAGAGAATGATTCTTGGATTGATTCCTTAATGACATAATCAAAGAGTTGAGTCAGGACCGGGTAAAATTCTAAAATTTGATCTGTCGTTTTCAAAGCATTAATGGTTTTGTTCATAGACGTTTAATAAAATGGTAATTCTGAAGTAATTATCTCCACCTGCCCTTGACTATTTATCACCACATTATCTTCTAGCCTGATGCCAATACCGCGGTACTGCTTTGGAACTGATTCGTTGTTTAGATTAAAATACAGAGCAGGCTCTACCGTAAATACATTACCAGGTTTGAAATTTACAAATTGTTCTTTATCATCTTTTCTTCTAACTTGGGAATTATCATGGGTATCAAGGCCTAAGTAGTGGCCCATATGCATATAGTATTTGCGATAACTTTTGGTCTCAAGCACCTGCTCTAAACTACCTTCTAGCAAACCCAAATCAATTAGGCCTTGTGATAGAGTTTTGATTATTAATTGTTCGTTTTCGTATAAATTATAACGGCTAAAGTTATTTTCAAGCTCTGAATACACAGTAAGACATGTCCTTTTAACTAAATCATAAATCTCTCTTTGCGCGGTAGCTAAACCATCTACAAAATAAGTCCTAGTAACATCACTGGAGTAATAATTATACTCGCACCCTGCATCAATTAAAATCTGCTCAGAAAGGTTAAAGTCATCACTGTTTTTTTCGTAGTGTAATGTGCAAGCATTATTCCCTGAAGCTACAATTGGATAATAAGCCCAAGTCAATCCCTGCTTATTGTATTGATAAAATATCTCATATTCTAAAGTAATTTCAGTGGCCGACAACTCTCCATTTTTAATCTTAGGTAAAATGTTTTCTAAAATATGTTTATGAGCTTTGACGTTATATTGAGCCGCGATTTTCATCTGTTCTATTTCCCAATCTGATTTTATCATCCGAAGATCACCGATCAAATATTTGGTATCCTCAGTTTCTATATTTTGCTCATCAACAAAATCTTGCAGTATCAAATAGTGCTGGTTAAAGTCATTTTCACAAGAAACAAAAACCTTTTTTAATTTACCAAGTTCTTTTTGTAAAAACTTTTCAAATTCAGTATTTAACTGCACAAAATTTATCCCAGAAATTTCCATTGTTTTATCAATCCCATTTCTAATACCTGTCCAGATTTCTTTGGTTGGCTCTTTTTCTTGGATAAAAAGTATTTGAGAAGATTTAGAAATAACTAATACACTTTCAGCTTCATTTATCCCTGTAAAATACCAAAAGTCACTGTGCTGGCGAAATGGGTAAGTACTGTCATGGTTTCGATATTGCTCAGTATTTGAAAAAAATATTACTACTTCACCATCACCTAACTTTGCTTGTAGTTTTTGTATTCTGGATTTTAATTCATTTAATTCTACAAAAGGTTGCTTCATAAAAATTTATTTAAAATTCCAGCACAATACTGACTGGGCAGTGATCGCTTCCCATTATTTGATCGTGAATATCAGCTGATTTTAAATTGTTTTCCAAGTCCTTATCTACCAAAAAATAGTCTATTCTCCAGCCTACATTTCGCTCTCTGGCTCTTGTGATTTGATCCCAGTATGAATACCTATCAGGAATGTCTGGGTAAAAATGTCTAAAAGAGTCCAAAAACCCATCTTTTAAAAACCAATCCAAAGCTTCTCTTTCTTCAGGAAGGCACCCTGTAGTCTTGCGATTTTCTTTGGGCCTAGCTAGGTCAATATCTGTTACTGTGGTGTTAAAATCTCCACAAAGAACTATTTTTTTACCTAGTTTTTTAAGCTCTTTAGTTCGTTTTTTGACTTCTCTATAAAACTCTATTTTGTAGGCAATTCGCTCAGGACCTCGACCACCTTGTGGGTAATAAGCATTAATTAAAGTAAATAAATTATTCCCATCCAGATCCATGACTTCAGTTTCAACTAATCTTCCTTCAACGTCGTAGATGGGATCATCTATTCCGATTTTATAATCACCAATACTAGCTTTCTCACTCTCCCAAAAAGTAGCTACTCCACTATAACCTTTTCTCATCGTGGCTGAATGCCAGACTATACCAAATGATTTTTCTTCCTCGAGCATTAGCAGCTTATCTGTTTCAAAAAGACCATTTTGGTCCTTGTTATTTGGGTGAAATTTGGCAAATAGTTTGTCCATGACTTCTCCATCAGATTTGGTTTCCTGCACGCACCAAATGTCAGGCTGCATAGTTTCTAAACTGCTCCAAAACCCTTTTTTAGCTACTGCTCTGATGCCATTTACATTCCAAGAAATTAATTTTAATTGCATAATTATAAATATAATGGGGATAAAAGTACGATTACCATCAAGATTAAATGATAAATACTGTAGACTGTGAATCTAGCTGTGTACCTATCATCTTTGATCCGGTGCATGATCATTTTGAACGGCATATACAAAAAGTCCCAGATGATTACAAAGACTATCATTTGTTGCCAGTAAATAAAGTTATCAAAACGAATATTATACAAAAACCAGCTGATTTGGAAAAATATTATAAAAATTAAGACAAAAAAAGTAGAAGCCTGATCAAAGTTAACTGGTTTGAGATGATAAAGGGTCAGAACCGTGATTGCAAGGATACCAATGAGTAACCAAGTTAGATTAAGATATAAAAGAGGGCTTTGTAGAAAATCTAGATTTATTTGAGTGTCTCCAATTGTAATGTTGGCTAAAAATTCTTGTAGGGAGAAAGCTTGCAGGGAAAATAGAACCACATATATCAACATCTCAAAATAGGGCATGTATTGCCTACTTAGCAAGTAATAATGAGCGTTATAAATCAATATAGTAAGGACAGGAATGGCCACTACATAATATGAATCCTGAGCGATAGAAAAGAAGTAAGCAAGCAGGGAAAACTGGATAACTAAACCTACTAAACCATACCAGATTTTTTGAGTAATATTGTTTTTGGAAAAGGTATAGGCTAGTAGTATAGCTCCAAATAGGATCAAATTAAGGTCTAAAAAGATATATCTTACAATTGTCTCAATCTGAAAGCCAAAACCAAACAAAACTTGCCGAGTACTTATGGGATAAGCAGAAACAAGCATTACCGATAAAGAAATCAATGAGATTACAAAGGCAAAAATAATGTGTCGATACTTGTCAGTGAGGCTTGTAAATTGTTTGGAGTACACTGCAAAGCTTTTATTCTCAGAATCTTTTGTTATTTCTTTGGGGGACTTGCGATATCGAAAAGGTGAAACCATGATCCAAATCTATATACATTTATACAACCTGTCAACGACTGTAGATGGGCTTTATTTTAAGTAATATATCTTGAATATTAACACATACTCTAAAAGCTTAGTTGACTAATCCTATGTATAATTCTATAGTTTTTCAATGTCTCAAATTCAGCAAAAAGAAATGGTGGTAAAGCATATAATGCAGGTTCTAGAGAAAGATAAGCCTTCCAGCATTGGTCTTGGTGGAGGATCAACTATTGAAATACTTAGTAAAGAATTGGCTGGACTTGAAAATCAACCAGAGATAATAGTTTGCGGGTCTAGAAATATCGAAAAATCTTGCCTTGATACTGGACTCAACATCTACCCTTACCAATACGTAGACCTAGCTGTTGATGGGGCTGATAAGATTCTACATGCTGGAAGATTGATGATCAAAGGTGGTGGTGGAGCTCTTTGGAAGGAAAAAATCCTACTTTACTCAGCACAAAACAGATATATAATTGTAGATGAGACCAAGCTTGAGTTAGTTGAAAAAATCTTAGTTCCAATTGAGATATCTCCTTTTGGCAGTATCTATGTCAAAGATTGTGTGGAGTTAATACTTGATAATTACGGAGGTAAGCTGACTGAAAACAGAAGTTATTCAGAAAATAATAACCTAATTATTGAAATGGTTTTGCCAAATATGGACTTAGACAAATGGATCAATCTTGAAGTGCATCTCAAAAGCCTTCCAGGGGTTATCGAAACTGGCATTTTTATTGACCTGGCTGATAAAATATTTGTGGGAGGTGAAAACGCAGTGGAGGTTCTAGATATGGACAATCTTGAAAATCTGTGATTCTAAAAGTCTACAATGGATACCAATAAAGAAGATAAAACAAAAGATACTATGATAGATTCTCGATTATTGGAATTTGGAGGTTTTGTCTTAGTATTAAGTTTTTAGGATTAGCTGTAGTTGAAATTAATAATAAACTAACTTAACGCCTCAGTAGGATCGACCAGTTCAGCAAGCAAGGTGTTTTGTGGCCACCAAATTTGTAAATTCAAAAGTACCACTCCCAAAAAAATCATAATATCAGCTAAGTTTATAGTACCGATGCCGATTGTCATATAGTCAGCCACGGCGCCGAGCAGGTATTTTTCGCTAAAATTGCTAAACAATCCACCTAAAATCATAATCGAAGCTAGTGCATATTTTTGATTAAGCTCAAATTCATGTATTACCCAAGCAACAATGATAAGAATTAAAATAGAAGAGAAATAACCAAAAGTAAAGCCAATTGGAGATGTGTTTGGAATGTAGGCAATGTCACTGACACGTATATAATATGATATACTAAGATTTATAAGCACAGTACAGCCTACCACAAAAGTATGATACAAACTCATCAATATAGAAGCATATTTGTCAGGCATTAAGCTAATAGTGTCCTATTATCTAGTATTTTAGCTCACCTTTCAACTTTTGTAAAATGGCTATTTGTTCTCTTTTTAGCTTGCTTGGCATCTTGACATTGATCTTTACAAACTGATCACCTACTTGGCTTGGGTTATTAAGTTTTGGCATTCCCTTGCCTTTAATACGTAGTTTAGTACCGGGTTTTGTAAGCTCAGGAACCTTTACTTCCATCTTTCCATACACAGTATCAATATCTACGCTAGAGCCCAGTAATACATCTAAATATGGCACATTTACTTCCGTATAAACATCTAGACCATCTCTTTGTAAAGTGGAGTGCTTTTTAATATCTACCAGCAAATACAAATCTCCAGCGTCTGAACCTCGATATCCAGCTTGACCCTTACCTGTTACTCTGATTCTATCCCCTGAATCAATCCCAGCTGGGATTTTGACTTTTACAGTCTCTGTTTTGACTCTATAGCCATCGCCAGCGCAAACAGTACAGGCTTTCTCAAATACTTTTCCATGGCCTTCACAAGTTGGACAAATTGTCTCTTGTTGCACTACACCAAAAAAAGTCTGCATCCTCTGAAAGACTTTTCCATTACCCTTACAGGTAGGACAGGTTTTGAATTTGGTCCCTGGCTCATTTCCTTCACCCCCGCAATGATCACATCCTACGTTATGCTTGAGATCAAATTCCTTATCCACACCAATAGCTGCTTCTTCCAGATCTAGTGGTAATTCCATTTCGATATCAATTCCTTTTCTTCTGCTTGTTTTAGATTTACCCCTGGCTCCAGAACGTCCTGTAGTAGATCCTCCAAAAAAAGTCTCAAAGACATCGTTAAGATCTTCAAACCCTCCTCCGTTGAAGTTAAAATCAAAGCCCTGATTACTACCACCTCCAGGAAAACCTCCAAAGCCGCCAGGACCTCCTACACTTCCCATCTGATCATATTGAGCTCTCTTTTGTGGATCTCCCAAGACTTGATAGGCACTATTAATCTCTTTAAATTTAGCTTCAGATTCTTTGTCATCAGGGTTTTTATCGGGATGATATTTGTGCGCTAAGGTTCTATACGCTTTCTTAATTTCAGCTATATCAGCATCTTTTGATACTCCCAATACTTCATACAAATCTTTAGCCATAATGTTAGCAATATAAAAGCCCATTTGCCAGTTTTTGTCAATGCCCGCCGGCGAGGCAGGGTGCCAGTTTATGAAGTAAACGAAACGAAGTGGCCCGACTTGATCGGGACATTTTGATTCGTGGAATAATATTGTAGTGCCCACCGGCAAAAGCCAGCGCGTCGATTAAGAGAAGTGCTATGCGATAGCTAAGCATGAACAGGCTGGACTTGTTCCAAACTGGAACAAACCGACCCAATGGTGACAGGGCTTGATTCCCACTGTAGGGGAAACGACCACACTTGCCCTACAGAGCCGAACTGGGTTTAAAAATCGCAACACTTTTGTGGCATCTGTAAATATCAAATTATTTGTATACAATTATTTGTCATAATGAACTCGTTTCAGTATCTTATACTAATTTATATCTCAAAAGACCCTGAAATAAATTCAGGGTGACACACGCATTCTGTAATCAAAATTATTTATATATCTCTGGTATGGAATAGGACTTTACCATACTACCCAATCACATACATCTCATCATAATGGATAAAGACTTTCTGATTCTTTTCTCCTTTTATTTTATCCAGATTTTCTGAATTGATTTTACAAACTCCATATCCAATTGTCTCTAGTTTGTGATTTAAGATTTTAACTATATCTCCTATTGCAAATTTTCCTTCCACCGACTTGATCCCAACTGGTAATAGGCTAATTGCTTGTTGATTTGCCAGCATCTCTTCAGCTCCTTGGTCAATGACTACTGAACCTTTTTCAAAGCCTTGATTGTGTGCAACCCATTTGCGCTTACTACTCCTATTTTTCATTGCCAAAAACTTAGTTCCCAAAAATTCCTGATCGATCAAAATCCTGTTCAAAACTCTTTCTTCAAACCCAGAAGCAATGATTGTTTCTATTCCTAAATTGGCATTTTTCATGCTGGATTCTAATTTGCTTGCCATGCCACCCCTACCAAGTTCTGATTTAGATTTTTGCACGTATTTATAGATATCTTTGGAGTCAAAGTTTACAGTTGGTATGACTTTGGAGTCCTCATCTTTTGGATCACCATCAAAAAACCCATCAATGCTGCTAAGTATTACCACTTGCTGGCAATCTGTCATAGCTGCAACCAATGAAGCTAATTCATCGTTGTCACTAAAGGTTTTATCAGGAATACTGATCACATCATTTTCATTGATGATAGGCAAAATATCATTTTTTTTCATCTCTCCAAAGGCTCCTTTTAAATTCAAAAAATGTCTTCGATCTCGAAAATCTTCTTTGGTTACAAGAACTTGACCTACCTTTATGTCAAAAAGAGTGAACCAAGTTTTATACAGCTGGATAAGCTCTGATTGTCCTACAGAAGCTAGTACTTGGACTGGTAAAGTAGTTTTTGTATCCAAATCAAAAATTGACCTACCTGCAGCTACCGCACCTGATGAAACCAAATAAACGTAAACTCCAGCTTTTCTAAGCTCTACAATCTGAGCCACTAATTTTGAAATCTGCAAATTATCAATCTTGCCCTTACTATCTGTTAGGATCTGACTACCTAGCTTTATAACTACTGATTTAGAGTAGGTCATATTCTTTAGTATTTATTTTCTAGCTCTTTAAATAATTTATCAAAGTCTTTTACGTTTCTAAATACTAGCTCAGCTCTAGAACTCCCGGTTGTGTAAATTTCCAAATCTGCTACATTAAATATCTTTTGAATAAAACCTTGATGTTTAGTAACGTGATCGATTCGATTATATTGCACGGTATTAATCATTCTGAAAAACACTCCACTATAGCTTTCTACTCTGTCACTTCCAACCACATAAGATACCTTTTTAAACCAATATATTAAACAATAGCATGTAAAGGGAAGCAAGATTAATAATGGAAATATTAACACTGAAAAAACAATTAGATAGAAAATATATATACCAATTGAAGGCTTATAATCATTTTCTTGCATGGAAAATTCAAAATCATTATTAACGGCGAGTTGTTGTTTAGAGTCTTGCAAAAATGGGTGTTTTAGTAGAATATTTTCTAATTTGTTGTGAAGAATTCTTGGCCCTTGGTAGTATTTCAAAGTAAAAGCAAAGGGCATTATTGCAATAGATCCATCCCCGCTATTTGCAACCCCCGCTCTCTCACCTGCAACGTCCACAGTGAGGCTTCCGTGATCACTAAATGGGTAAAGAGAGGAGATCATGTTTTTGACATTATAATAAGTTGTAAAGGTTTGTTTTTTGGTGATTAACCCTTCTCTAAATTCCACAAAATTGCTATACAAAGATAATTTATGATCCTTATAATACAGATATTGGACTCCAAATATCAACGAGATAGTTAATAAAATAGTGATTGTAATTATTGCAAAGGTGGATAAACTAATCAAAGCAATTGGACTCGATAGTAGCCACAATACAAAAAATGAGATCCACACAAATAGATTTTTCTTGAAAAAGTTTTCAAATCCAAAATCGGCCTTATATTCACTTTCTAATTTTTGCTTTGTTATTCCTATTTTTCTAAGTATTTGATCTATCAAATTTGGCTCGAAAGCCACGCTTGTAAAACGAATATTTGTACTTGACCCAATGGATTGGATATTGATACTACAAGTTTTGAAAGCCAAATCAAACCAATTTCTAGTGATTTCAATTCCAGTTACTTTTTCAAGACTAAATTCTTTTTTGCGAGTTGTTAAAAAGACAAACTCTTGAGCAAAGGACTTTTCATTGATGTAAAAACTAGTGCAAAGTGTTTGGATTAATCGAGGAAGTATTATTAATATTAGACTTATAATAAAGACTAAAGCGATAAAAAATAGTATCCCAAGTAAATTCCCTTCTGATAATAATACAATCGGAACAAATATAATAAAGACAAAGCCATAAACTAAAATCATCCAAAAAATATCCCCACCAATCACTCTCTTCCAGTCCATATCTAAGCTTTGAGTAAAACTATTACCAAATGATTTTGTAAGTTTTGAAGAAGTTGAAGAGTCAGTTTTCTTGCTTTCAACTAAGGTTTCTTCACTTGTGGATTCCTTATTTCTATTAATAGATTTTTTGACGCTCTTATTCAGATTATTTTCAGCTTTTGTAGTAGCCTCTTTTAGTAAAACTTTAAACTCTTGGCTTTTTCTCAAGTTACTTAAAACTATTTCGTTCTCACCTCCCTGACAACTAATTGTAAGATGACTAACTCCGATTATTCTTTGCAAAAACGTCTGGTTAGTTTCACTATCACTTACATTTTCAAGGGGAATAAGATCACTAAATCTATTCAGCCAATTTTGCTCAAAAACTACCTTATCAGAGTATAATATATATTCACTTTTGATTTCATGAATAAGATCGATGACTAATTTCAAACAATTAAAGGCTATACCTAAAAATACAAATGAGGCAAAGACAGTGTTAAAAACGCTTTCAGTACTAACTAACATCATCCCATCAGCCACACTTTCAATTAGGTAAATACCTGAAGCAACCAAGCCAAAAATATACCAAAAAATAGAATTTACAGAACCCAATAAAACCCCAGCTAGATCGGGCCTGAAACTTGCTATAGGCTTTTTTTCATCCAAGACAAAACCAGCCTGTTCCATAGTTTCAATTACTTGACCATAGACTGTCTCAGGTGCTTCTATATTATTCATGACCACTTCATCTCCACTACTTCCAGCAGCTTTTACAACAACAGTTCCAGTATCAAATAACCACCTTTGAAGAAAACTAGAGAAGACCAAAACTTGAGTAATATTTTCAGGCTTTAGCTCAGTAGATGAGTCCGAAAAAATACTCCCTTTTTTAGCTACAAACTTCGAGCTTGAAAAACTGTAATTTTCTTTAAGGTATTTGGAATATTCAAAGCCAACGGTGAGCCCTGAGAATATACCCCATACAACAAATATAAAAAGACTAACTATAGAAGCTTCCGGGACAGCTAAAAATAAAATAATTAGGGCAAAGGCAATTAAACTTACCCAGATAAGACTTTTTAAATTCATTACTAAATATGCCAATCGGTTTGGTTTGAGGTTATGGATATTCATATGGTTAAATATTATAACCAAAGTACTGCTATTTAAAATTCTTTTTGTCTAATCTATTAAATGTTTAATTCTGCTTCAGGGCCTTTAAGTGAAAGTGGATGTATCTGACATGCTGGTAATCTGGGCCGTTTGAGGAAAACACGTATTCTTTCAAATCATGGTCTTGAATATGCTCGCTAGTTAGTTTTAGACAGTCCTCAATTATATCAAATCTTTGATAGTCAATGTCCCCCAAGATCTTTAATATCAGTTTTTGGAATCATAACAAAATGCACCCTTTGGCTAGTATTTACCATTTGCAGAGAAAAACAATTATCATTTTGTTTGCTATCAAATACATCTTCAGCATTTAAACTGATACCAATTGAAGACACAAACCCTGCCATCTCATTTATTTCCCAGCAATTATCTGTGCACTTATTCAAAGCCAAAACTGAGCGGGGTTGTACTTTGCTACCTATTACTACTCCAAACCAAAAAGTAAGAGTAAAAGCTAGGAATATTAAAAATGTGATGATAATTAATCTTTTAGTTAGTTTTTGTGGTAAATTATATAGTTTTGAAGACACAAATAATCTTAATGTATAATCTTAAACTAAAGTCAAAGTGTCATTTGGTCAATATAATCAACAGTGAAAATACCAATTATTCTTATTCTAAACGCAATTATGGCAACTTAATTTTTTGCTTAACTCGGATCTTATTTGGATCAGATATATTATTAATCTTAGCAATTTCAAGGTATTTGGTACGGATTTTTGTAGCAGATCTTAGTTTGTAATGCTTGGCTATAATCCCGCTTAAGGTTTCTCCAGCTTTTACGGTATGGATAAATTCAGTCTTTGCAGGTGGTTGAACTGGTGGCGTAGGTTCTGGTACAGATTCAGAAATCACTGCAGGTTGAGATTGTTGAGGAGCTGGTTTGATATACGGAGCTAAGCTAAAATCCACAACTGACTCGGGGTCAATTCTTTTGCCATCAATAAAGGTTTCAAAGTGCAGATGTCTACCACTGGATCTACCAGTATTTCCGATATAGCCAATGAGTTGACCTCTTTGCACTTTTTGATTCAGAGAAACTAAGTTTTGCCGATTATGTAGGTAGCGAGTCCTTTGATTACCATTTGTGATATCAATATATAGTCCTCCAAACTGATCTTTACCAGAAAAAGCAACAACACCCTCGTGGCTGGCTAAAATATCATCTGAGACGGGCCTAAGATCAACACCTCCGTGAACAGTATTACCAATATTAATGCTTCGAGGTCCAAACTTGTCGTTTTTCAAAATCCGAACAGGCGGGCGAATAGGGTTTGAAAATTGCATACAATCAAAGTTAAAGAAAAAGTAAAATTATGTCTAAATTTTATTGTGACTCTTAGATTGTATATGCGGTTAATACCTTTATATTTTTAAAGCTAAACATAATTGTTTTCAAAATTATCTTTTACATAAAAAATACGATTATATGTTAAAATGTGGTAAAAATTAACGAAACGGACATAACATTTTTTCAGGTAATAATAGTAAATATGTTTTATGAACTATCATTAGATGATAAAACTGATTTTAAAAAAACTGAAAAACTGAAAAAAAACATATCAGAAGAATACAATTTAAACCCTGACATCATTTATAATACTAAATTTTGGAATAGCTTTATTTGCAGTTTTGATTTAAGTTATAGTCAAAATGTCGATCATTTGTATACATTTGTAAAAAAATTGACGGATCTTCAAAATTCTTTAGACGAAGATAGTTTGAATATTTGTGTTAAAATTTTATTCAATGGATTATACGATTCAAAAACTATAGAAGTGTGGCAGGGATAATAAAAGATTAGAGAAAAATATCTGCCTAAAAGGCAGATTGTAGTGACGGAATTTTTAAACGGGGTCCACGCAAATCTGTCGACTTGTGGGGCAGATAAAAAATTTATGTACAAAATGAAATATCTGCCTGAAGGGCAGATTGTGGTTTTAAATTATTGAAACGGGGTCCCTGCAAAATGCATATTTTGTGGGGGAGAGGAGCAAAAACGTAGCGATGTAGCTTTTGTTTTTTAAAATGGGGACCACGCAAATCTGTCGATTTGTGGGGTAGAGGAGTAACAAACGTAATAATGAAATATCTGCCTAAAAGGCAGATTGGAATAATGAAGTTTGTTACGACGATGGCACGGGTGGTAGGAATCGAACCCACGCCAAAGGTTTTGGAGACCTCTATTCTACCATTAAACTACACCCGCATCTTATTACTGAAATATCTTTTAATTCAAATTAAAATTCTAAAATCAATTACTTCAGTAATAGCTAATTACTGCTTTTATTTCCCATTTTTGTCAAGCTTCTCTCTAAGGTTATCAAAGTAAATTTGAAGCTTGTTTTCCACTTCAGCAGGCTCTGGATAATTAATTTTTGTAAAAAATAATGGATAAGTCCTCTCGATTTCACCTAGCCAAGAGTCTCTATCTTTTCCATCCAGTATCACAAAGTGATCAGCCACTAACTTGGCATTTACTTCTTGGTGAGAGTGAGGAAGTGGGGCCAAGTACCCTGGTTTTTGTAAGAAACTTAGCTCTGTAATAGTAGCAAGACCTGCCCTTGCTAAGACCAAATCAGACAAGCCAAGGATAAGTGGCATTTCAGCTAATAAATAATCACAAGCAAAATAATCACTGTGCTTAAGATGCTCAAAGCTTTGGGACTGAAACATGCCAATCAAATGAATGATTTTAAACTGGCCCAATAGCCTATCAAAATTTTTATCCACCCAGTTATTAATATCGAGGGCGCCACTTCCGCCACCAAAGACAAACAGCATTGGTTTACCAATATCACTGATTACAAACTCTGCTAAATCTGGGTTGAGTTCTTGCAATTTAGCGATAGCTGAGGTCGTATCATGGCTGTATTCAGTTGTCAGCATTGGGTTTGGGATTAGCTCAGCGTTTTTGAATTGAGGGTATTTTTCTTTGGTATACTTAAATACACATGATAGAGAGTCAGCATATTTGGATGCAAACCTATTTGCAAGACCTGGCTGGGGATCTTGTTGATGCACTACTATTAATGTTTTGGTAAGACCAACAAAACTCACTACTTGATGAGCTAGAATCATTGGAGCATTTAAAAAGCTTCCAGTTGTCACGATCATGGCTGGTTTGTATTTGAGAACCAAAAAAATAGATTTTAACAGCGAAAATGCCAAGATAAACCAGCTAATAAAAAAATTAAACCAGTTTCTAATAAGTTCACCTAGCTTTTGCTTTTTAAAACTTAAGATCGATAATTTTACTTCAGGTAAAGCCTCAAAATCTAGCTTGTTGGTTTTGGCTGCTTTTTCCTCAAACCCGCCTCTTACTCCAACAATTACAGGATTCAGGTCATCAAACTCACTAATATAGCGAGGAAGCGGAAAATACGGCCCACCCGTTCGCCCGGCAAGTAAGAAAAAGTTTTTAGCCATTTATTCTAAATTACAACTTTAATTTAATTTTGACAATGCCCGCCGGCGAGGCAGGGTGCTAGTTTCTGCAAGAAACGAACCGAAGGGGCCCGACTTGATCGGGACTTTTTGGTTCTTCACTTTCACTTGGATATCAAATTTAATTTTGACAATTCCACCCCATCAGAGTTTGTTTTAAAAGCCAATCTTTAATATGAACTTATTCTCTCAAATCAAGAAATTATCCCCAAAACTAGACATTCAAGCTAAAATTACACTGGGCATTATCTCTAGTTTTGCCCTTTCAATTTTGAGCCTTTTATCAATTGTTGATGGACAAGGTCGCATCACTGGTGCTTTTGGAGCTGCTATTGGACAGCTCGTGATCTTACTTCTTGGAAAGTTAGCAATTTTATTACCATTTGGACTAGCTTGGACTGGATTAATTCTTTTAAGACTTCAAAAAAATATAAAACTTGCTGAAGACCTTAATGCTAGATTATTTTGGGGTATTTCTATGATGATTGCCTCCATTACAGGTTTGATGAATATATTTTTCTCAGTGGATAATCTAAATTCTATCGAAAAAGGAGGGGGTCTTATTGGTTATGTCTTTTACCCAGTTATCTTAGGCAATTTTGGCATGATAGGAGGTTTTATCATGTTGTTTTCTATTGGCTTGTTTGGGTTTTTCTTGATTTCCCAGCTAACCTTTTCTGAATTTATCGATACCATTCAAGATAGTTTGCAAAATCCTTCTAAAGTCTGGGGTCTAGTACCAGATATTTTTGAAGCTTGGAGACATGACGGTATACCTATTACTGAAGTTCCTGAGTCTTTGGATGAAGAAAAAAAACTAACCCGTAAAGCAAAGTCTGAAGCTACTTCTAATGAATCCAAAACCCCAGTAAGTCCAGTTATAGACAGCGAAAAGACTCGTAAACAATCTATGCACAGCTTAGATTATAACTGGAAACTACCTCGCTTTGACATGCTCAGAGAAAACTTTACTAAATCTGAACCTGGGGACGTGGAAGGTAACAAAAAAGCAATTAAAGAAACTCTAGGCAACTTTGGAATACAAGTTGAGATGGCAGATGTTGTGACAGGGCCAACAGTAACTCAATATACCTTAAAGCCAGCCAGTGGTGTGAAATTATCTTCTATCGATAGCCTGCAAAGAGATTTAGCTTTGACTTTGGCAGCAAGTAGTATGAGGCTTGAAGCTCCAATTCCTGGAAAAAGCCTGGTGGGTATTGAAATCCCGAATAAAATCAAATCCATTGTCAGGCTCAGAGATGTCATTCAAACCAAAAAGTTTACTCAGTTTGATCAGCCCCTGCCCGTTCCACTAGGTACTGATGTAGCTGGAAATAGTTTGATAAGATCAATTACCAAAACTCCTCATCTTCTAGTTGCAGGAGCTACTGGAAGTGGTAAATCGGTTTGGATCAATTCCATGCTAGTTAGTCTACTGTATCGTTATACACCAGGGGAGTTAGAGATGATTTTGATGGATATGAAACGAGTAGAATTGAAGCTTTATGATCATATTCCCCACCTTCTTGCTCCAGTTATAACCGATGCTGAAAAAGCTATCAATGCTTTGAAATGGGCAGTACTAGAAATGGATCGCAGATATAAAATATTAGAAGAATATGGGAAAAGAAACTTAGAAGACTACAATGAATTTGCCCTGACAACTAAAATTGCAGATTTAGAGCCCATTCCTTTTATAGTGATTGTAATCGATGAGCTTGGGGATCTGATGATCATGGCCAAAAATGAAGTAGAGCCTATAATTGTAAGGCTGACTCAGATGTCTAGAGCTGTGGGAATCCATCTTGTCCTTGGAACCCAAAGACCTGACACACAAGTTGTAACTGGACTTATCAAAGCCAATGTTCCATCTCGTATCGCCTTTACAGTAGCTTCACAAATAGATTCTAGAGTTATCTTGGATCAAGGAGGTGCTGAAAAGTTACTTGGTCAAGGAGATGGGTTGTTTATGTCAGCAAGTACAATCAAACCAGTTAGATTCCAGAGCTGTTTTGTCGAAGAATATGAGATACGAAAAGTGGTTAATTTTTGGCGGGAACAGGCTCAAAACAACAATTCAGTCACAAACCTTCGCCCTGAAGTAACAGAATCTCCTAAAACTAAGCTCATAGTTCCAGGTCTGATGGATAGTAGAGAAGATGAGAGTGAAGATCTGTATCAAAAAATTCAAAAATTTGTCATCCATAAACAAGCAGCTAGCACTAGTATGTTGCAAACTGCCTTTGGAATTGGCTACCCTAAGGCAAGGAAAATGATTGAGATGCTAGAAGAAGATGGAATAGTTGGCCCCACAAATGGCAGTAAGCCTAGAGAAGTATTAGTTCAAAATGCAGATTAAAAATGCCTGGAAATAACCCTAAACCAATTCCAAAAAGACAGAAGCCCAACTGGTGGCAAAGCTTTGTGGAAAAAAGGCAAATCCAGCAAAAACTGAGTTCTCAAAACCACCAAATCAGAGGTAACAAAAAAGACATAAACGACCTCTCTAGTAATAAAAAGCAAACTTCTACAAGAATCTCGAGAAATAAACCTAGGTACAAAGAGGATTCTAAAATGAGGGTTTTGAAACCCGCCAAAGGTATTGACTTACAATCTTACCTCCATAGCCCCAAAGCAAAACCGTCTAAGACAATGCAGGCGGTTAGTAATTTTCCTGGATTTTCAAAAGTATTTGGTGGGTTTACTCTCTCAAACAGATTCAAGAAGTTTAATTACACCCTATTAAAGTTTAAAATATTCAGTTTTTTAAATTGGATAATTGTATCGATTTTGTTACTAGGAGTCACAGGTTCTTTTATCTACATTAGTTTTTTCGATCAGTATTTTTTGGTAACCAATTATGAAGTAACTTTTGGCCCTAATAGTTATTTGGAAGAAGAGGAAATTGAAGCTATTTTAACTCGGTTTTCAACTAGTAAGACAGGTGGAGTTTTACCTGAAAATCAATTTTGGTTTTTAAATGATAGAAATTTAACCATCTCGGCTGATAAGGCAGTTCCAGAGATTAATAGAGTCAATGTAAAAGAAAGAATCTGGCCGAATAAAGCTATCCTTGAAATTCACACAGAACCAATACTGGCCACTCTTTCTATTCAAGAAAATAGCCAAAGGCGGAGCTGGCGAATAAGCCAAAGTGGAAGAGTCTTTACAGAAGATAAGGCGGGGCTAAATGAGCAGCTAATCCACGTTCAAAGACCAATAACCTATAGTAGATTAAACGCGACGTTCAAAGATTATGATCTAGAAGCAGATATTGATCAGTTGAACCGAGTCTGGTTTACTAATGTATTATGGGTGTTTTTTGAAGAGCAACCAGGGGTGGAAATTATCTCTACCCAATTCCCCAGTATGACTGATACCGATGTACAATTAATGACCAATACTGGCACCACATTGTATTTTAGCTCTGACTTTACAACTATTCCAAGACAAAACCTAGAGTCAAGATTGAGAGGGGTATTTAATAGTACCTTAGCTGATGAGCAAATAGCAGGGAGAATTGCTTATATCGATTTTAGAATTCCAAGTCAAGCCGTTTTTGTCTGTTATAGAAACCAGCCCTGTGCTGTAAAATAAACAAATCAGGACAGTTTGCCTAAAAAATTTTAGGCTGTTATAATTAAATTGCCTGCAAAACTAAAACAAAAATAATTTTATGCTAAAACCCCTATCTATCTGGGCTTATTATCTAAATAACAAATCTAAAATCATTCCCGTTGTAATTATTATCACACTATCTGTTTTTGCTTTGATTACAGGTTCAACCTTATTAAACTTTGTTAATAAAGAGACCAACAAGTTTATTGAATACTACAAACAATATTATAGTTTGCAGGTTGGAAGCCTGAGTGACCCTGACACAACAAAAGTAGATCTTTACAATGAAATTCAAAGCTACAGTCAAACCGATAAAATAGTTACAAATTTTTATAGACAAAAGACTTATGTACTTACACCACTTGGTGAAACCCCTAGATTTGTAGATTTTATAGAAAGTAGTTTTTATAAAGAATATAGTAATCAAATGGGTTGGGAGATTATAGAGGGTCGAATGCCTAGAGAAAACACCAATGAAATCATTTTATCCAAAAACATCTTACTAAATAAAGGTCTTAGCGTAGGTGATGAGATTGGGTCTTTTGTAGATAAAGATGAAAGCCTATATGGTCAGTTCAAAATTGTTGGCTCACTTAGTGACAAATATGTTTCAGGTGGATTTGGAAATCTTACTTACATGCAGCAATTTAGCCAGCAAAATCCAGACCTTGCTCAAGATTTAATTCTGATCCAACCAGTCAAAGGCAAAGAATATGAATTGCACCAAAGATTAGTTAAGTTAGTTGAAACGGAGCCAGGACTTGTGTTATGGACTCAGTACAATTACGCCGATTTTCTAGCTCAAAATTACTCAATTTATAATCAAATAAAAGTTGTCATTACTCTAGTTGTAAGTATTGTTATCGCACTTTCTGTTGGCTTGTTACAAATTATATTTTTCTCTCAGAGGATGCGCGAGTTTGGCCTACTATCAGCTATTGGCTATGGTAAGTTATATATTATTAAAAAATCAAACTTTGAACTGTTTGGTATGACCTTAGTTGCTTGGATTACAGGACTAATATTTACTCAACTTATATTTAATATGCTTAATGAGACAATCATGGAGGCAAAGGGATTAGATGTACTTACAATTTTTGATCTTGATACTATGATATATTCTCTTCCAATACCATTGGCTGTGGTTAGCTTTTCCATGCTGACTATGGTTTGGAATTTACTTAAAATGGACTCGATCCAAGTTATTGAAAAAAGGTTATGATATATCAATTAAACAATGTCGGCTTAAGCTACAAAGACGGGGGCAATACTATTAACGCCCTTTCTGATATCAATTTAGAACTTCCAGAAACTGGACTTATCGGAGTAATTGGCCCTTCTGGTTCTGGTAAAACCTCCCTACTCTATGTGATGTCGGGAATAAAGGTTCCAACCAGTGGTCAGATTTTGTACAGAGGAGTTCCCCTGCCTCACCAGACTTCACTACGCAATCAGCTACGAAGGCGTGAAATGGGTTTTGTCTTTCAGTTCCATTTTCTAATTAGTTACCTAACTGTAGCTCAAAATATCATGGTTGGATTTGATGGCTCTGGAGTAGATATAAACTACATGAATTATCTTATCGAAGAGCTTAGAATCAGCCATATTCGCAATAAAAAACCCTACCAACTATCAGGAGGTCAAAGACAGAGAGTAGCTATAGCAAGAGCCTTAGCAAACAGGCCAAAAGTGATTTTTGTAGATGAACCAACTTCAAGTCTAGATCATGTAACTGGTCGCAAAATCATCTCATTACTCAGAGAAGCTGCCAAAAACGCCTTGGTTATTCTTGTCACTCACGATTATGAAAACGTCAGAGCTGCAGATAAAATCGTTAAAATCTGGGATGGTAAAGTCATATTAGATCTAGACCAAAACCAAGCTCCGTATTTTGAAGGTTCGCAAAGTGAGAAAAATCCTAAAACTGTTTTTCATTTGTAATTACAACTAGCCTATACAGTGCGCACAAAACTCGCAAGCTTTTTAATGCTTAATTTATCTGTGATGTTGCGGTTGTAGTTGTGGCTTTCTTTGTCTAAGTCATGTATGGCTTAGCTATAACTTTTACATTTGACAAAAAGTTGTTCTTTATGTGTTAGTTGTGTTGTTAAAACAACCAGTCCATTATGTCTATTTATAATAAAGCTTCCAAAATTATCACCTCTTGTTTACTAGTAATGGTAATATCAACCCTTTTTATTTCTGTTGATACTTTAGCAAAACCATTTCAAGACTTAGCAATTGAGCAAAAAATTAATGAAAAAGTATTATCTAAAAATGAGTCAAACGAGCTAGTAAAAATAAAACAAAATAATAAAATCAAGCGGTTATCTCAAAATTATCAAACTTCATTTGAAAGTGCTGAAAACGCAAATCTTGAACTAGATATTTACTTCAATGAAATTGAGCAATTAAATGCTTTAGAGTATCTTGCTGTTCAAGAGAATCAAATTGATTTAAGTTATGCTTATTCCGATGCTAGATCCAGAAATGCAGCCATTAAAATTCAAAAAATTATATACAAATATATTATTTCTCACTTTGGGCCTCAATATAATCCAACAACCTTAACCGAGACTCAGTTTCTCCAGCTAGAGGGTTTCGTTGAATCCAACAAAAAGATTAATGATTTATATGCTATCTTAGAAGGTCAATACAAAAATTTAACAGTTGAAGCAGAAGCTGCTTGGTGGGAAAACTGCAGTTATGAAACAGTGTTTAATGAGTGGCTTGGTTATCAAGTTTACAGCTATTACGGATACCGTGCTAATTGGGTCGGGAGAACAGCTACTGATAATGCAGAATTAAATGGTAATAGTCCTTGTGATTTTTCCTTTTATTTAGACACTGCTAGAGTTAACAAAGTGTACGCTTGGTCTATAGCAACAAGATGTGCACTAAGATACAGCGGAGGTATTTCCATGAGGCGTTATGGTTGGAGCAATATGAAGGCTATTATTGGTCACGGTAGACTTACAATCTGTGGTGTTTATTCTATAAATACTGGAATGCTTAGGGATCAAATTAGATTCTATTAATATGTCACAAAT
>JBBSJV010000001.1:0-41731 GCA_038256935.1 Patescibacteria group bacterium | reverse complement strand
GTTGTGGGCAATTACGAGGTCATCATTGCCATCAAATCTTAATATATTCTTTCCCCCTAATTGGTTTGTCAGCAGGGTTGGTTGATTAGCTGGGGTTGCTTGTATAGCATTAAGGCCATTTCCGCTCAGATCATTCCACTGGCCTACTGTGGTATTATTAGCTTGATTGATGGTACTAGCGTCTAGGTTGACTACTGGGTTAACTGGGCTATCGACAAAACCACCAAGAGGGTGTTGGTAGGTAATAGCCTGATTTGGGTTTGGAACAATAGTGTAGACAAAACTTGTCCCTGTTCCAAGCGCGGCATTAGCATCCCCTGATACTGCAGTCAGTGACAGATTAATTGTAGCAGGAAGCGTTGCTGTAGGTGCTGGCAAGATGGTAAGAGGCACCCTAACCCCTGATTCACCGGCTGGGATAATAGCGGTAGTAGGTAAAGTGTAGTCTGTATCTTTGACAGCGCTTCCTCCAGTGACTGCCAAGGTAAGGGTAATATCATTTGCTGAAGGAGTACTAAGTACTACACCAATAGCTGGCTTGGTATCTGAGGCCAGTCCTTTGAGTTCGCTGTGCGTGAACTGAGCAGTAATACCCGAGGCTTGAGCGGTATCAGGATTTAAGAAAATGAAAAAAACAGCTGAGATGATGGTAGCTAGGACTCCTACTCCAATGATTAAAGAAGCAGTTAGTTTTTTTTGGTTAAGGAATAGTTTTTTTAGGTTTGTAATTAGGTTGGAGTTTTTAAGACTTAAGTTTGCACTAATTGGGCTTGGGGCTTGCTTTTGTTTGGATGAAGGAGAAAGATTTGAGTGGGGTTTTTCAGAAGCTTTAGGCTGGTTTAGTTTGAAGGGGGTTTGGTTTAGATTAAAATTATCAAGCTTAGTCTGGAGGCTATGTTGCAGGCCTTGCAGGCTTTTACCAAATGGGGTTGTGGTTTGTGTTGGAGTGGGTTGAGCCTTGTCAGGTAAGGTAAATTTGGGTTTAGCTTGTGGGGCAACAAAAACAGTAGGCTTCTTTGCCGCTATTGGAATATTCTTTGGTAATCTACCTCTTTTGAAGCCAAAGCTCATTTGTATGTGTTTTTGTTTTATCAGCTTGTATTTGCTTTTTTAAACCTTTAACCACCTTTGCACAGCCTGTTAAAGTACTATGATTTTAGCTTAGTTTTTGCGGGTTGGCAAGAGGTAGTTTGGTATTAGGCCTAGCAGTGTATAAATAATCGTATTTTTATGATTGTAGAGATAGATTTTTTACAATTTCTTCAAATAGGTAATTTAAAGGTCCTATTTTTGGATCATTATGACTCTCTCTTTTGATCCCAGTAAGTTCAAGATTTTTGTATTGGTAGTAAAAAACAATTTCTTCAGGAATTAATTTGGCTGCGAGTGCTGCATTGTACGATATTGGACCAAATCATGTCTTTATTCTCATCTATGTCTTCAAATAATAGATGTTGTTTCTTGGCAAAATTTTTCCCACTAAAATTGTGTTCGTAAAGGTTTGAGTCAACTGGTTCTACCAAGTATTTAAATCTATAACTGATAATAAATCCATAGCGTAGTATGGAAATCTTGTGAGCTTCTTGCATATCAGCCAGGGTTTGGATTCCAATATCTTCTCTGATTTGATTACGAATTCTAAATAGCAACTGTTTCTGCCAATCAGATAATATATTATCGCTATATGGAGCTTTGTCTTTATTTGCAAAACCCTCAATCAAAGCATATTCAACCAGCCACCAAGGATGTTTCTTAAATAAGTTGAATTCTATAAAAGAAGTTTCGTTTAGAGTCTCTACATCCTCAGCTGCTTCACTACTCATTATTTCCTCATATATGGGATCAAGTATAGCATCGATTATCTCACTTATTTTATTTAGCATTTCTGCTTGTTTTGCACGGCTCTGAAGATCTACTATCAAAGGATCATTATCAACAATATTTTCTGCCATTTCAAAAGCTTTATCAATTTGTTATCTCTCACCGCTTACTTGCAGTATGCCCCCCTCTTGCTTAAGCTCTCTAAGCAAACCTATTTTCACAAGATTTTCACAAATTTTAACTTTTATTAGAGAAAGATACACTTCTCTACTATTTGCCAACCCCCGCCTACCTCTTTCATATTCGAAATCCGTAGGACAAACCTTAATTGCATCTGACTCAGAAAAGTTAAGCATAAAAAACATGTTATAACGACTACATGTATTTACCAAAGCTGCTGCTTCCCTTTTTTCTCGTGGACTATTGATTTAACTTGTAGTTTCTGATCCATTTCTTCTAGCAAACTCATCCATATGGTTTATAAATTTATCCAATTAAATCATATTTTTAGGAAACTGTCTAAAACTAAAAAGTGCAAATTATCCAACAAAAAACCCGCCAAAATGGCGAGAATATTAATTTTAAACTAATGGTGCACCCGGCAGGACTTGAACCCACGACCTTCTGGGCCGAAACCAGACGCTCTAATCCAACTGAGCTACGAATGCGTAATATCACTACAATCTAGATCATCTATTTTGTCAAAACTGTATTTGCTTTCAGATAGATTTTTGATCTATTTAAATGGCTTTAAATCTAGGACCTTAACCCAGTATAGACTTGAAAACTTCTGTTGCAATAAACCAGATAATAACAGCGTAAAACAAATCGATCCAGACAGCTTTTAGGTAATTTACTACAATAAATACAATTTTAAAAAACTCTAAAGTAAAGGCTTTAAAACCAGTGTATTCATCTTTAAATGCTCTAAAGATTTGGATATCAAATTTACTAGGTAGGGCATGGACACCAAAAGACAAACTCAAATAATTCATGAATAATACAACATTACTCATCATGGCTCCCTCCTCATCCCCTCCTGAAAGTAAAGCCCAGGCGCTAAAACAGGCAAAGACGATAGTCAGAAGAGTTTGAGAAATCAAAGGTACGATGGTTATAATAAGAGCAATTCTGGCTGTATATTTAGCCTTGATGTATTGTTTAAAATCTTCTTGTTTCTCTTCCTTGTTTAGGTTTTCTTTTTCTACATATGGATCAGGCTTACCCTTTGTAAACGCACTTAATAATATGTTTGTAGTAAATCTTCTTGAGATGATTCCTGGAAAAGTGATTATGTTAAATAGTAAACCGTATAATAGTCCCATAAATTAATATTACAATTTACAGTAACAATATATAATTTTCTACTTTGGTCAAGTAAACTATAGCTTTAAAAGTGATTCTTTATTCAGTTGAGTCTTAAGACAGTCGATCATAGAATCAATATCTCTAGAAGTGAATTGCAAATAAAAACTACCAGTTTTATCTAAATTTCCAGCATAAAAACCTCCTTATACTTTACTCAACCATAACGAAGATGCAGAATTTCCTGTATATGAAATTTTATAGAGAGCTCCTAAAGAATGATTTTCAGTACTCAAGAAGTATAAAAATTTTAACAAAGCAAATACTACTTTCTCTTTTTGATTATCTCCACTGCTCCAGAACTCGAAGTTGCATTTAAAATCACAAACATGATGATCATTTCCATAAATATCAATATAATTATCACTTTTTAGATTTAAAGCTAGACAATCTCCCACAATAATGGAGTCTATATTTAAATTCAAACGAATCTGTTGTATTATAAAATCTAGATTTGCAAAATTAACTACTTCAGTAGCTTTATCTAATACTAACTCAGCCATTAGCTTAAATTCTCTTTAATTTCCAATAATCTATTGTATTTAGCAACTCTCTCCCCCCTTGCTGGAGCTCCTAATTTGATGTATTCACTTTGACTTGCAACTGCCAGATCTGAGATGAAGTCATCAGTTGTTTCCCCGCTTCTATGGCTTACAATTGTGATGAAGTTATTGTCTTTAGCAGCATTTATCACCTCGCAGGTCTCACTCACACTACCAATTTGATTTAGTTTAATTAGGACTCCATTTCCAAGACCTTCTTCAACTCCTAATTTTTGAAATCTAACAGGATTAGTTACGAACAAGTCATCTCCTATCAAATGTAATTTCTGACCCAAGGATTCAGTAAGAAGCTCCCACCCTAATAAGTCATCTTCAGCAAAAGCATCTTCAATTGAAATAAGATTAAAGTTTTCTTTAAGATTTTTATAAAATTCTACTAGTTTAGTTTGTGAAAATGGTTGCCCATCGACTGTATAGATCTGTTTTTCGCTGTTATAGAATTCACTAGCTGCACAATCCATAGCTAAATCACAGTCAAGAGAAGTATAGCCTGCTGTTTCAATTGCCTGTTGCAGGTAAGTTAGCACTTCTTTGGTAGTCCTGATATGAGGAGCAAACCCTCCTTCATCGCCTAATGAAACGCTGTGCCCGTCTTTTGCGAGCATTTTTTTGAGATTGTGGTAGATCTCACTTGCAATTTGAACGTCTTTTTCAATTTCTCTGGAGTTTGGCACTATCATAAACTCTTGGATTTCCAGGCCACTATCAGCATGTACTCCACCATTAACAACATTGCACATCAATCTTGGAAATTTATTGACTGCTGGAAGACCACTGAAATAAAGCCGGCGTAAGTACTGCCATAGCTCCAGTCCGTACAAATTTGCAAAGGCTCTATGAGCTGCCATAGATACTGCCAAAATTGCGTTAGCTCCAAGCTCGCTTTTATTCTCGGATTGATCTAATCCTAATATATATTTATCTAGTTCCAAAGCTGTATTAAATTCTCTACTAAGAATCTGATCCCCGATCTTATAAAGCACATTATCAACAGCGGTATTGACGCCTTTTCCATGAAAATCCTTCCCCCCATCTCTAAGCTCAAGTGCTTCGTAAGTTCCAGTAGAAGCTCCACTCGGTACACTTGCAGTTCCTATAGTTTTTTTGCCCTGCTGATCTAGTACTAAAGTACATGTAACGGTTGGTAAACCACGGGAGTCAAGTATCCATCTGCTTGAAAGTGAAACAACAATAGCCATAAATATAATCTAACTTACGAATCCAAGGTTGCTTTACCCGCTTCGTCAAGTGATTTTCGTTGACCTAAGTTTTTTTATATCGTATACTATAATATAAAGAAGATCATGACTGAAATTTTTGTAAGATTTAATCTTAGTAGTCTTTTGACGAAGCTAGTGGTGGTAGTTGGGATTTTGATAACTCTGATGAGTATTATTAGTATCTCTGGTTTTGCTCAAACGGCTGAGTGTGAGGGGGATTTTAAATTAAAAAAAATCAAGTGGTATGATTTTGCAGCTCCTGGAGCATTTTTACCTATTATTCCTCAAAGCTGCACACTAAATGATGATGGAACCCCTCAAGCATTGCCTTTATCTTTTTTGCCTACTTTATTCATTAGGGCTTATGGACTGATTGTGGCTTTTGCTTTTTATCTTATCACCCCTGTTTTGATTGGGTCTGGTCTAATGTATATGTATGGAGGAATTGATCAAAGCCAGGTTAGTAATGCAAAAAAATGGCTGACAAACTCGGCAATTGGATTTTTCATGATAATTTCTTTTTATTTCATAATCTTTTTAATCTTAGGTTTCTTGGATCCAGAAGGAGCAATTACAGGGGCTGATCTAAGTGAATTTTTAATATAATATGATCAAATTATTTACCAAACTCAATCAATTAATGACACCAAATCTAAAATCATTTTTGGCTTTTTTCTTCATGCTGAGTTTTGCTTTAACAATAGCTTCTGTACAGGTTCAGGCTCAAACTATTAGTGATTTGAATATCTTGGGTGTTGAATGTGTGTTTTCTTCTCAAGCAGGGTGTAGTGAGGATAATGCTTTAGTAGATCAATTAATCAGTTTTGCAATAGGGATCTCAGGAATACTGGCTACCCTTGTCTTTATATGGGGAGGTTATCAGTACTTTTTTGGTGGTTTTACTGGAGATACCGCGGCTGGAAAACAAGCCATTATCTCTGGAGCAATTGGTTTAGTAATCGTTTTATCTGCAGGATTCATTAGAGAGATTATTGGGGGAGCTGTTACTGAAGATGGTTTTAATGTTGATGGCATTACCTCATTAATCGAAGATGATATTATCAGAGGTATCTTACTTCCTTTGTCATCGGTCGTTGCAGTGCTGGTAATCATTTGGGGTGGGTACAAATATATGTTTGCAGGTCTTCCTGGTGATCAAAAAGATGGTTTAGATACTGTCAAAGCTGGAGTCACTGGCCTTGTAGTAATCTTACTTGCTTTTGCAATCACTGGCTTTGTCCAAGATGTATTAGGTGCCGGTGGAGATGAATTTGGAGTCCAGATTGATGGAATATTAGGCCTTGCAGTCACTGTCATAAATGGATTTTTGATACCACTTTCTTCTGTAATTGCCGTATTCTTCTTTGTCCTTGGGGGCTATTACTGGATGACTTCAAATGGTGATGAGAAACAAGTAGAAAAAGCTAAAGAAGCTATCAAAAATGCTGTAATCGGCTTAGTCATTACCCTACTTGCAGCCACAATAGTTCAAATGATAATTTACTTTGTCAGAGCAAATGTAGGCGACGTGCCAAGTTCCAATTCAGGAAACACTGTACAGATTACACCAAATAGGAACTAGCTTTGAATTGATGGGGTTATTTACAAATTATCATAAATCACCTTTAGTAAAAAAATGCAAAACATTTTAGAGCACCACGATCAAAAACTGCTATTATTAGGCTTTGGTTCAGAGCTTTCTGGTTTTTATAATTGGCTTAGTGAAGTAATAAATTACCCGAGCGAGCTGATATTAATAGCTGATCAAAAACCAATTAGACCTGAAAACATTGCATCTAACGTTCAATACTTTGGAGGTGCTAATTACTTACGCTTGGCTTTAGACCACAACCCTGATCTGATTATCAAAGCTCCAGGGATTTGGTCCAATTTGCCTGAATTAAAAGAATTTAGAGAAAATTATGGACAGGATAAGGTTGTTTCATCTCTTACTTGGTTTATAGATAGATTCAAAGATAATATTATCGGGATCACAGGCACAAAAGGTAAAAGCACTACCTCCAGTCTTACCGATCATCTACTCAAATCTCTAGCTAATCACAGCTCTCATTACGTTGGAAACACCACAGGTATCAGCCCCTATTCTTTATGGAGCGATCTGCATTGGCAACCAAGTAGCCACGAATGGATTGTTATTGAGCTATCCTCATTTCAACTACAAGATCTAGGTTATAGTAAAATCTCCCCTCACCTTTCAGTCATTACTAATTATTACGTAGATCATCAGGACCAACACGCAAGCCCCCAAGAATACTGGAACAGTAAAGATCAGATTTTTGTGAATCAAAACCAACATGATCATTTAGTTTTCACAAACCCAGTTGTTTCAAGAACCCAAAACCTAGATAGTTTAAATAAAGGTATCAACGTTGATAATCAAATCACAGACTCAGTTAGTCAACTGTTTATCCTTCCATGTCCAGGAAATCATTTCATCCAAAACTCAGCCTTAGCACTTTCAGTCCTTGCCATGACTCAAGGAAATTTCAACGAGTCTGAAATAATCGAGTATTTAGAAAAAAATCAAGCCACTTTGCAAACTACTTTGAATCTTTTCAAAGGTCTTGATCACAGGCAACAAATCCTACTGGATAGGGAAATTATAAATAGTAACGGAGCCAAAATCCAGCTCAAAATCATCGACGATGGATATGCAACCGAACCCGATGCCGTAGCAGCTGCCATCTCTACCGTTGCTTCACTTGGAGATAATTTATGGCTGATAATGTGCGGGATAGACAAAGGAGGTGAGCTGGAAAATCTGCAAACTCAATTCCAAACTTTTTCCAAACAATTGGTGGGGGTTAATTTATTTGGTACAGTTGGCGGGACGATTTCCAAACTCACAGGCCACCCCTTAAGCGGTCAGGGATTATTAAAAGATCAAGAAAAATGGGAAACTGAACTTACTTCGTGGCTACAATCCCAAACCCATGACACTCAACTAAGCATTCTATTTAGCCCTGGAGGCAGCTCTTTTGATGAGTTTACAAACTACACTGAGAGAGTAAATTGGTTTACTCAAGCTCTACTTGATAGCTTGCAGGATTTTCTGAGATAAGGACTAGCCAAATCTATGTTTGTAGAGTATAATTAATACATGCACAAGCTTCATCTGTGGGTAACATCTGATGACACTGGACTAGATATAATCTCTAACCCTACTCTGTCACTGCAAGACCATTTAAAATTAGATCTGATTACTCAAGACCAGAGTTTTGATATATTTTTAGAAAACTTGAGAGTAGTTGATAGCCAATTTTCTGTGTCCAAGTTTTTAGCAAACAGGTGGCAACAAGAGGGGGAATTGGAGATGGTTGAAAAGGATTACGCTGGTAACTCTACTTACAAATACCACCGCTACAGCCAAGACAAAGTCTTACACCTTATAATGAATCTTGGAATAGACTGCGAATACGAAAATTTTGCCCTGCTTGATAGTTTATCCAATCAAGATTTTGAAAAAGTCGTCCTGCATTTATTTACTACCACAGTCGATGCACTTTCCTGCTGGAATAGCTTGCAAACTAAATTAAGCCAAAAAGACGATAACATTTTATCCAAAGTCGTACTTGGTTCGGTTTCTGATATTGCAACCATTACTGATACCAAAAGCCAATACTTTAGCTTACTTCCAAGACTGATGTATGAACCAACACTAGCTAGTGAAAATGAGCAGTATTTATCTATCGATGAATATCTCAAAATCCACTACGGCACTCATTATTACCTTAGCCTCGATTGCTACAAACCTAGTTTTTGGCAGTCCTTACAATCCACTCAAGAAATTAGTAAATTATTGGAGCTGATTATCAGTAGCCAAAGTACAAACACTATCTTTCCAACCGACAATCCAGAGCATAGAATTGAGCTTAATGATGAAGTATTATTTGTAAATTACAATCAACCAAAGCTGCTTAATCTATACCCATTACTGCTAGAAATTGATGAGGTTTTTGGTTTGCACACCTTTTTTTTTGCTACCAACTCAGATAAACAATTTGATCTACCAAGCTTGTTTAAATCAGAAATATTTGAAGCCAGTAATATACAGTTAAATATCGATACTACTGGGCTAGATCAATACCCAAAATGGCTACAAGAAGGCCTACTGAGCCACAAATTTGGCTTCAATGACACTTTTCATTTAAACACCAGTCAACTACTATTAGGTAGATTTGATCTGACTAATTCAAGCGATCTGGATAGGCTCAAATTAAGCCTAATTGATACACAAGTTACAGGTGATAAATATCTTATTATTAATCTCAATGAAGCTATTACATCAAGTCAGCCTGGACCTGTCCTTAATTTTAGCTCTGGCATAAGTGTGTATTACCCGAAAAATAATTTTACAAGCATTCCCGCTTCTTCTCAAGGCCTTTATGAAGATCAATTTTGGAGGTTTTTGATTTCTTTCTTTACAGATTCAAATTAGTTACCAAGGCTGGTTTGACCTATGAATGAGTACAGCATTTTAAATTTTAAAAGAATCCCTAAAACTTGGTTTCTTTATGGGTTGATTTTTCTAATTGTCATGAATTTGATCACTTTGAATATCTCCCCCATTGATACTAGTTTTTATGATACTCTGACTAAGCCATGGTTTTCCCCACCAGGTTGGGTTTTTGGTCCCGTTTGGTTGATTAATAATATACTTGTAATCTATGGTAATATATTTGCACTCACTTTGCCAAAAAGTAAACTCAAAAAAACTTATATTTTTTTGCAAATCCTACTTTGGGTCAATTATCTAATCTTCACTCCTCTAGCTTTTGGCTTAGAAGCCCCCATCATGTTCTTTGTCCCAACCTTTAGTATGCTACTTATCACAATTGCCAGCATAATTGTTGCAAGAAAGCTTCCAGCAAGAATCGATCTTACCTATATCACTCTACTTCCTTGGCTATCACTTGCTTCTACACTAGGGTTATTTGTTTGGCTTTGGAATTAGTTAAGGTTTAGAAATAAAATTTTATGAAGATTTAAGACTGTTCATAGGCTATATAATGTCATTAGTATTTAAATTTACAGTCTCACTACACAATAAACAAGAAATCAAGTCCTTTAAGTATTTAATGCGGTTGGGTGATAATATTCTAAAACTTACTACTTAGTATTCGGATTTTCTAAATCCGCGATATCCAATTCAGTTCTTCTAGTTGCCGTTTTTATTGCTTGAGGGACACCTGATCCACCGGCTGCACCAGCTCCAAGTTGTGCAGGATCTACATTTCCTGCCAATATACTAAAGGTGATGGCACCTGCAGCCAAACCAATAACATCAACTTCTCTTATAATTGCTTTAGCTTAGCACAGTTTTTAATTTCATGCAATATTTTTAATTAAAATTACTAAAAACCCGTCTAGACAAAACTTTCAAAGCTTCCCACCCTCCAATCATGTACATCTACCTTCCCTCACTTAAAATCTCAAGTCTTCGAGAAAAAGACTGTCCTCATTTGTTTAGCCTCAGGCCGCAATTGGAACAAGTCTTTACTTTCACTGATCTCAATGGAAACATCAGACCTGCTAAAATTTACAAACTTGATAAAAAAACCAAGACAGTGGATTTGACTTGGCTTGGAGATATTGTAACTCACGAGACTTCCAAAAATCGCATGCTGATTCAAGCCATTCCTGAAAAACTATATCTTGAAAAACTATTTGAGATCCTACCACACAGTCAAATTTCTGAAATATACTTGTACCATTCTCACAGATCTCTAAAGCAAAATATCAACTTTGAAAGACTTCAAAAAATCTTAATCCGCAGCTGCGAACAATCTGAAAATGTGTTTTTACCAAAGCTCAAAATGATTGCAAATTCTGAGGACCTGCATAGATTATTAGCTGCCAATACTCCACTGGTTTTAGAGGCTGAAGCTTCAAAAGAAACAAAATTAAGTCAAAATAAAATCCAAAACCAAGCAGTTTTAGTTGGCCCTGAAGGAGGATTTAGTGACTTTGAAATAGCTGAATTTAAAGAAGTAAATTTGCAGTTTTATTCTCTTGGCGATATAGTTTATCCCAGCTGGCTAGCGGGACTTTGTTACTTCCAGCAAACTAGTTAATTGGTATGTACTCGTTTTTATTATTTGTAGATGAACTTCATAATTATCTACAGTTTTTATTACCAGTTCTGGTGTACAGTTTATTGTTTCATACTCCCAAAATAATCAGGTTTCTGGTAACTATTGTATGGGTATTTTTGCAGGCTTTGATTGTAATTAGATTTAATGCTGTATCTGATATACAAACTATTATTGTAATAACTATTTATCTTATTCTTCCCATTTTGTTTTTAGAAATAGTACTTGTGGGGTATAATAAATACTTTGAAGCCGATGGGAAAACTGAAAAAACCCAATACATTATTTCACTCATTTCTTGCTCTGTATTAATCCTCTTTTTTGCTACTCAAATTCTAACAAATGGTTGTATTTTGATCCACTTACAAAACTGGCTAGCAAGTCAATATACAAATTTAACTACTTGGAAATCTACCACTCTTTTTGGCTCACCTGTTCTTGGCTATAATTTGGTTTTTGTTAGTTACTGTATAGCCGTAGTATGTCTTGGAATTTATCTTTATTGGCTTGTAAAGGGGCTAAAAAAATTAAGCTAAGTACTGTATTGACTACATGTTTGTATCCTGTAAGTATTTATATTGTCTCATGTCTAAGCTTTTAAAACCGATTCAAAGATTGATTTCAAGATTATTAATCTGGGTTGCTCCCGTCCTTTTAGTTCTGGTTAGTATTTTCATCAACCTACCAAATAGCCAGCTACACAAAGAAACTTTATCCAATTCTGATTTTTATAACAAACTTTCTTCTCAGTTGCAACAAGCTGAGGTCAAAGACCAAGAAGGGCAAGTCAGTTTTGGCAGTATTTTATACGCTTCTGTCCTGCAAGATGTGGCTTCTCCAGGTTGGCTGCGAAATCTATTTGAGCAAAATATCGATAACACAACCGACTGGTTAGACGGTGAAAACAGCGAACTAGTGCTGTATTTACCTTCCAAAGACATTGAGCTTGCGGCATCCAGGCAATTGGACAATCAAGTCCAAGAAATTAATAACAATTCTGAAATTAATATCGAGACCTGTACTCAGGGTCAAATTGATACCATACAAAGAGAAGGTTTTGCCTTAAATAGTGAAGTATGTCTTCCAGAAAGCGTAAAAAACGGTGAGCAGAGCCTGACAGAGTTTTTGGAAATCAATGACCAAGCTGTGGAAACTGGAGAATTTTTCTCAAATTTGATCCGAAATAGTCCATTTAACGCTTTTTCAAATAGTTATAAACCAACGGAACTACCTAGATACTCCGATGGATTAATAGGACTTTTAAATCAAGCAAGAGATCTATTTATTTCTGTTAAACAAGCCATTCCATTTGTTTTAATAGGACTTATTATTGCCCTTGTATTACAATTACTAATGGCTCGATTTGCCAATCGCAAAGTACTTTCTGAACTTAGAAGAACATTGTTTTACACCTCTCTTGGAATCTTTAGTTTAAGCGCTGCTGTGATTCTAACAATCGGTGGTAGTGTGTATTTTACTAGTTACTTGCAAGAGCTATTTTTACCAGGACTTCAGGTCAATCAACTGACTCAAATCATCTCTTTTGAAGCTGTGAAATTTGCATTTAATATCGTCTCTTATGCTTTTTGGCTAGCTGTTGGGATGATTACATTAAACTTTGTTTTGCAATATTGTGAGGTGAGTGGATTCTTTGTAAATGCCGATGAAAAAAATCAATTACTCAAAAAATTTGAAAACGAAAAACCTAAACAAATCCCTACTCCAACCTTCGATGCAGAGTTCAAAAACACTTTAAATCAGCAAACAGTAACCCCACCACAACCTCAGCCAAATCCTGTCTTTAATAATTCTGTCTCAGGAAATAGCCCCACCTTTGAAAATTCTGATAGTAACCCGATATTTAACACTCAAAATACTAATAGTGAATTTAATGAAGGTCCAAAGTATAACTCTACAGTGATTTCTAGTAATGGCGTGACCAAGGTAGATAGTATTAGTTTTAACAAACCCCAAAGTTTTCAAGGTGGTTTTCAAGTCCCTCCTTCAGCTAAAGATGCAGGTCAAGGTAAACCAAAAACTGACGAGCAATAAATTATGAAACTTGGTATAGATTTTAAATTTTATAGACCTGAGCCTTTTGGTCTAGCAAATTATATTGCAGGTATTTGGCCAGAGCTAATCAATCTTTTAGATAAGGATGAAAAAGTCTCTAAGGTTGTTCTATTTATGGATCAGAGCAATCAAGCTAAAGATTTAGATATAACTTTAACTGATTTTTCCCGTTTGAGTGATAAATTTGAAATCGTTTATAGCGGTACTGGCTATTACAATCTCAAAGAGCAAACTGAGTTTTTAAAACTTGTGAATTCTTACAAACTAGATCTGATGTATTTTTTTACAGCCAATTACCCACTACTTTACAAAGGGCCCTTTATCTACCAGGTCTTTGATTTTACCCACCAGCACCAAGCTAAAAAGAAGAGATCACTTTCTTACAAACTAAAATCTAGAATATTCTTAGAAATTATAAGAAGGGGGGTATCCAGATCAAAACATGTTTTGTTTTTGGGGGACCAAGCTAAGGGTGAGGCAGGATTTTTTACAAATAATAACTTTACTGATTCTAACTCTTCTAAATTTAAACCAAATACAGTTTTGCAAGCTGGAGTAAGTACAGATTATTTGCAACTGCCTCAAACTAATCCTGAAAGGTTTGACCTAACGACTGAGCTTAATCAAGCTAGTTCTAAAGACATTAAAGAAGCTGACAACTGGCGAAAATCCATTGGTATCAAAGGTGATTATGGAATGTTTGTATCGGTTTGGAAAAGTCACAAAAACCTTACTAAAACAGTCGAGGCCTTTAGCGAATTTTCAAAAAACAATCCAGATTTTCAATTGTTAATTTGCGGTAAAAAAGACCCTTTAAATAAAGATGAAATTGACACTTTACAAAACCACAAGCTATCCAAAAAGGGAACTATTTTGTGGCTAGAGTTATTACCTGATTCTGATATTTGCAAACTTTTAGATGAAGCCAAGTTTTTGATTCAACCAAGTTTTAGTGAAGGTTTTGGCCTGACACTTATCGAAGCTGCAAGCAGAGGATGTCCATTAATCTGTAGTGATATACAAATTTTTAGATCCGTTATGCACGGCGACTCTGTTATATATTTTGACCCAAACAGCAAAGATCAAATTCTTGAATCGATGATCGAGATAACTAACCAAAAAGACTCTGAAAAAATATCAAGTTACCAGCACAAAGCCTACCAGAGAAGCTTGGATTTTAGATGGGGAAAAGTCGCTACTGATATTTACGAAGCGATCATAAAAGTAACTACTAATTTATGAAAGCCAAAACAATTAAACCAAAACTTAAAATAGCCATCTTTCAATTTTACCTAATGGGAAGTGCTATTGGGGGGTCAGAAAGGATGATGATTGATATCAAAAAACATCTTGGTTGTGATTTTTGGGTTGGTGGTATGGATGTCAAAACTTGGTATGGTGGTGATGACAATAACCCTTTTGCTAAAGAGCTTTTTGAGACAGAGGGTGAAGTATATTATCTTCATGAAGAGAGTAGAATACCAGTTTGGAGGGTTTTTAAAAGAATATGGAACCTAAAGTTTAACCCAAAAGTAAAGGGTCTCAATAACTACGATTTAGTGATTTTTAATTTTGGAAATATTTATTTTCTACCTCAAAGACTAGATAAAAAAGTAAACACTATCGGGTATTGTAATTGCCCACCAAGATACGCTACTGATCAAAAAAAGAAGGTTGCAGCCAAGTTTAACCCAATTTTAAGACCATTTTTTAATTTCTTTGCCACTTGGATACTCAATCAATGGATAAAGGCATACGAGGTAATGGATTACAAAATTACTAATTCAGAAAACATCATGCAACGAGTTTTGGAATACACTAACATCACAGCCGATGAAGCCATTTTCCCTCCTGTAAATATCAATCGATTTAAATATATTTCTGATGGAGATTACTACCTTAGCTACGCAAGGCTTGAGCATATCAAAAGAATTGCTTTGATCATGGAGGCTTTCAAATTAAACCCCGATAAAAAGCTAGTAATTTGTAGTGGAGGACCATTAGAAGGTTATGTCAAAGACTTTATAAAAGATAATAATCTAACTAATATCCAATTTTTGGGTAGAGTCAGTGATGAGAAATTAGCAGACCTTGTAGGTAACTGTTTTGCTGGAATATATGTCCCTGAAAACGAGGACGCTGGTATGACTCAACTAGAACTTATGGCAGCTGGAAAACCAGTAATTGGGGTGCGGGAAGGTGGATTATTGGAGACAATAGTGGCTGGGAAAAACGGCTTGATGCTACCAGCAAACCCCACAGTCAAAGACCTATCAGCAGCTATCAAGCACTTGGATCAGGACCTTGTAAAATCCATGAAAGAAGATTGTGTAAAGCAGTCAAAATTATTTTCAGCAAAAGTATTTTTCCAAAAACTAGACAAAGCTATTAGTCAGTTTGAGTAGAATGATTGTAAATCTTTGGTTGAATTAATTACTTGTTTTACAAAATAGTGTGTCATTTCGAAGGTACTGAGAAATCCCCTAGTGCTTCTCAGACTTCCTAAAACGGGAAGCTAAAGCATACCCCTACTTTTTTCTTATACACCAATAATTTCCACCTCTATCACTTCACTCGATCTAGCATAAAAAGCAATCCAACCTTGAATGTTTTTAAAGGAATCATTTTCTACTTTGTTATACACCCAACCAATTTCACGGGTAGAACCCTCCAAATAAAAATAGTCTGCATCTCCATTTTTTATCGGGCAGTGGTACTGGTTTTCTTTTCTTATAAGTAGAGATAAATCAATTTTACTAGGTTCAAAATAGTAATTTCCTTCAAAATTAATAACTCCTTCACCCAAGTTTGCTGAGGCAATTAAATCGTTATTTTTAGTTTTTATATTAATTGTAGACATATCATCTAAGGTAATCATAATCACTTGAGCTGTCAATAAATTATTGGTTTTAAACTAGTCTATTCTGCTTTCTAATGTATTCAAACTAACGAACCAATCGCTTCCTCTTTTAACCAACACTCCTTGGTTTCTAAGAATATCCATATGAGACTGTGATCCAAATCCTACCCCATTATTTCTGGCGTGATCTTGCAAGACGCGGGCTAAATCAGTATCATCTCGAAGGGTAATGTAGTTTTGATTACTATCAGTATATTGCATTCTGACCACCCCACTTGTGTAGCGATTTCTCAAGACCTGCATTGGACTATTGTAGTCATCATAAGGATCCATTGTTCTATTATTTGGAGTTCTGTTTACTACCCTTGTTGGGGTAGTTCTAGTTGGAGCCCTAGGTGCTGGAGTAGTTCTAGTGGTTCTTCTAGCCAATCTCTCCTGTTCTCTAATACTGATTTGGCGGTCCCACTCGGCTCTTGAAACAGCTACAGGGGAATTATTTAATTCATAAGTAAAGCCTTCAACCTCACCGTATACATAGACTCTACCAGTTTCAAATAATCTCTCATTGTAGCTAAATCTTCTACTAAAATACCCGTCGTTATCAGCTCTTGCAGTTACCGATCCGATTCTACGGGACCCCTCTTGATTAATTGGACTTGTATAAAACGAAATACTGACTGATCTATTTCTACTGCTATTTTCCCTTCTGCTATCACTAACTGCTCTTCCAGTGATAATCAGATTACTTTCATCGTAAGCCACACTATCAACTTGCCCTGCTATACGAAATTCCTCATCGCAATACTGTCTAGTGTTAAAATTTTGACTATGCAACAATCTATCATCTTGGCGAGAATAAAATTGTAAATCGTAATTACTATTACAATCCAAATTACGAGGTAACCTAGCTCTGTATTCATTATCATTTCTGGAATAGCTCATGTTGGTTCTGCGATCCAATCCATTACTACCAAGCCTGATATAATACTGACCACTACGGCAAGTAGCACCCAACTCATCAACGCAATTGGTGCGAATAAAACCGTCATTGACATTTGTATTTGAAAAAATAATCAACGAGTCAGTTTCTTGAATTCGAGCATCAGCTACAAGTCCTTGACTCTGCAAAGCAGGTACTGAAACAGACACAAGGCTCAAAAATAAAAGTCCAAGTAGGCTTCCTTTAAAAATTTCTGGGGTGTAGGTTTTGAAAAATTTGGTTACAGATTGTCTAGTCATAGGATCGATTTATTAATATATTATATTGATTTGAATCACACTTTTTGGGAAATGTCAAAACTCTAAAATACTATTTTAATAATGTTTTTTAGTATTATAATGCTTATTTCAAGGTTTAAAATTTTAAGCCCAACTTTACCTTACTTAGAAGATTAAATTTCTTCAAAATTTAAATTTATTATGAGCAATGACTCGACAATTACTACATTTTATGTTTGGATTAGACAATGAAAACTGATGTGGTAATCTTATCCCCTGATTTTACAAACCAAGCCAGAATCCCAGTAATTTCCTCTTATCTAGCGGCTGGATTTCCTTCCCCTGCTGAGGACCTTGTGGAGGGTAAATTAAACCCTTCTGATCTACTTATTAAAAACAAGGCAGCTACATATTTTGTGCGAATCATCGGCGAATCTATGACAGGAGATGGGATTTTCCCAAACGACATTGTCGTAGTTGACAGGTCTTTAAATGCTAGAAACGGAGATATAATTATTGCCTGTGTAAATGGGGAAGTGACTATCAAGAGGTATAAACGAGATGAAGCCAAACAACTGATTTATCTGATTCCATCTAACCCTGACTTTGAAGTCATTACCATTACCAAAGAAGAAGAGTTTGAGATCTGGGGAGTAGTGACTTTTAATCTTCACAGTACTCGAGTTAGCGGTTAATATATATTTAATGCCACAGATTTACGCCCTCATCGACTGTAATAACTTCTACGCTTCTTGCGAGAGGGTTTTTGATCCGAGTCTAAAACATAGACCAGTGGCGGTGTTATCCAATAACGATGGTTGTATTATTGCTCGTAGTAACGAGCTCAAAGATGCGGGGATAAAAATGGCAGGACCCTATTTTCAAATCAAAGAAGAGCTAGCAAGATTAAATACTAAAGTCTTTTCAGCCAACTTTGCCCTCTACGGGGATATGAGTGATAGGGTTATGCAAACCCTAGGTCATTTTACAGGGGAAATGGAGGTTTATTCAATTGATGAGGCTTTTTTAGTAATTCCAGACTTCGGTTTGGAGTCTGTGATGGAATATGGCGAGCTAATTCGAAAAACTGTTTATCAATGGACTGGCATTCCTGTTAGTATTGGCCTCGGGAAAACCAAAACCCTAGCAAAAGCTGCCAACAACCTAGCTAAATCTAAAACCAGAAGCAAGCAAACAAATACTAAATATTTTAAAGAAGGGATTTTTAACTTGTTTCATCATGACAATCCAGCTGTAGTTTTACAAGAATTACCTGCTGGAGACGTCTGGGGAGTTGGTAGAAAATACGCTAAAATGCTAGAAAATAATGGGATTACAAACGCTTATCAATTAAGTAAATGCAGCTCTACTTGGGTGGGTGATAAGATGACAGTAGTAGGGCAAAGATTAGTTCAAGAACTAAACGGGATAAACTGTTACATACTTGAAAAAAATCCAGTAGCCAAAAAAAACATAGCCTGCACCCGCAGTTTTCCAGTCGGTATCAAAGACAAAACTTGGATCCAGCAATCCGTCTCTACTTATTGCGCAAGAATTGGTGAGAAACTCAGAAAGCAAAACTCAGTAGCAGGGCTTATCACGGCCTTTGTCATCACTAACCGTTCTGATCCAAATGGCTCATATTATGGTAGCAAAACCTTAGTTATACCAACTGCAACGAGTCATACCTCAGATCTAACGAGGACTGCCCTCAAGGCTTTGGATCAGATTTTCAAGGAAGGTTTAGAATACAAAAAAGCAGGAGTAATAGTATCTAATATCGTTCCACAAGGGTCAGTGCAAACCAATATCTTTGACGCTCAAGATAATATCAAACAAACTCAGCTTATGCAGGCAATTGATAAAATCAATAGTAAATACGGCAGAGACAAAATCAAAACCCTAGCTTCAGGACTCCACAAAGGCTTCAGGATGAAACAAGAGTGGATGAGCAGGCCCTACACTACAGATTATAGAGGGCTTTTGGAGGTGAGGTAGACTAATTTCATCAGCAAAAGGCTAAGTCTAAACCAACTCAAGTTTTACAACACACTCACGTACTCTCTCTTGTAGATTAAGACGACCAGAAAATAATGACCGTAGCTCGGCAATACCTGTTCTTGCTCTATTAACCTCTGATATAGTAGCAAGGCTTTGATTATTTGAGACTCGATCAGAATTAGCCTGTTGCTCGATGTCAGCGAGCATTGTTTCTAGAAGATCAATTTGAGTGTAGAGACTATCTGACCCATCTCTGTTATTAATAAAATCAGCCACCTCCCTAGCCTCGTGGTATACAGCAAGCAGTGCTTGGCGTTGTGCTGGTGTACGCGTTTCTTGATCACAAAATGAAATAACTTTTTCTATTTTTGAATCTAATGCAACTAACATTCTTCTCAAAATTAAGTAATTTCTAACTAAAACATTTACTAATATTTGTAAGTCTGTAATGGTCAGTGTATTCCTTTGATTATCTCTCTGGATTATCGTTATCAGAGATTGATATATTTGGCTATCAATATATTCCTCAAGTGTATATTGCGAGCCATCATCTTCATCTTGAGCTAGAGCTATATTTTGAGGTAGCTCTGAAGCAACCACACTCGCTACAACTGCCCCAACAAACATTTCAATAAACCTTCGCCTGTCGAGTTTATCCGGGTCTTGCGATCTGTTGTTTATATCTTCAATAGGCATACAAAACGTTAGTTTATAATTGATAAACGATCAGGTCAACGCTTTAATTAATGTAAGTTATGGTCATATTCTCAAATACCAAACTAATTGAGGGTAATTGTTTCGTTTTAATCAATATATACAAAAGGGTAAATTAGTAAAATTCTTAAAAGACAAGTCATCGCTTAACAACTACAATCGCACCCATCACACCCTCCATCACAGCAACAATCAAGACAGCAGCAATCTGATAAGTCCAAACAAAAAATGTAATCACAATAACTATCACTAGTAGAGTTATTTCTTCTTCCTTTTTTTCTAGTCGATCTTATGATAAGGGAAACCAAAGACCACATAACGATGCTTGTGATGATAAGTAAAAGTATTAAATTAAACCACATATTATATTTTTATCAGATTTAAGGAGACAGCTAAGCAGGCAAAGGCAACAGAAAATAAGGCAAGTCTATTCAGGACAGTTGGCTTGATTTTCCACAACATTTTGACCGATTTTCTAAAATTAGAATTAACTTTCCTGCGTAAAATGACAAGAGGACAATCCCCAAAAAATGACTGCAGTATAGCAATAAACGAGATGTAAATTATATTAAATAAGATAATATTTACAGTCAGATTGATTGAATCTTGTTTTGTAATCAAATCAAACCAAGCAATGCCAATAAAAATTAAATTAAGGGCAAAGTATCCGATAAATATCAATGAATGAAGAACCTTAATTAACCCATCAATTTGCAATATTAATTTATCTTTTTTTACAACCATCTTAATGTTTAAAAAAGTTTAATTTAAATTAATGTTTTGGGCAATAGAGTTATTTTATGTTATTTTAAAACCCCTGACACCAGCAAAGCCGCTAGTGTTGATGAGCTAGAAATTTGATTACTCGATATCAATTTTTGAAGCTCATTTAGAGATATAGTTTTGTAATTTATAACTTCGTTTTCATCTAGCTGTTGATCTTTTTTGTGGACACACTCAGTTGCCATTACAACAGATACTTTGTGCCTATCTTTAGATGGATAATCAAATAGATGCTGAATGAATTTCCAATTTTTTGAAGTATAGCCTGTTTCTTCAAGCAGTTCCCTTTTCCCAGCTTCAATCGGATCTTCATCTGGCTTTAAATGACCTGCTGGAAGTACCTGTAAAATCTCCTGAGCACCGTGCTTATATTCCTCTACCATAATAATATTAGAACCCTCGACCGTTGCTACAATTACTACAATATCAGGCTTTTTGACTAGGCTAAAATCTGGAATAATAACTCCATTTTCAAGCACAACTTCTTCTTCAAAAACCTGCATGAATTTTGTGTTGTAAACCACCTTTTGATTATTAATTTTCCACTTTTGCATTGTTAACTGATCAAACTAATGATTTATAATGTCAAAGAATGAGCTACCCCCTTTACTTAAATCAAATTTCTCTCCAAGCTTGGAATATGCAATCAACAGTCCTTCAAAACCTTAAAGAATATTTTGGTTATGACACCCTTCGCCCCGCTCAAGTGCCTGTTATTGAATCTGTACTGGATGGGAAAGACACCCTTGCAATTATGCCAACTGGTGGTGGTAAATCGCTTTGTTATCAGTTACCTGCTCTTGTAAATGAGGGGATGGTCATTGTCATCTCTCCTCTGATTGCCTTGATGCACGATCAAGTTGAAGGTTTGAAAAAAAATGGGATTCCAGCGGGGATTATCAACAGTTCAATTAGTAGTTGGGACCAGATCAAAACTACCAGAGCAGCTGAAAACGGAGAGCTCAAAATCCTATATACCTCCCCTGAAAAACTCCTTGCAAGTCAAGGCCAGTTTATGGATTGGATGAAAGAGGAATTAAACATTAGTCTGATTGCAATCGATGAGGCCCACTGCGTCTCTCAATGGGGGCATGATTTCAGGCCGGAGTATTCCAGACTTGGTGTTATCAAAGAAACATTTCCCACCACTCCAATTATTGCCCTTACTGCTACCGCTGATGAACTAACCAGAGGAGATATCATTACTCAATTAAAACTCGTTGAACCCCAAATTTTTATCAGCTCATTTGACAGACCAAATATTACTTACACTGTCAGGCCCAAAGGCAATGATGAGCAAGCTAAGGAGCAACTAGTTGGTTTTATCCAGTCTTTTGAAGGTCAATCTGGAATAGTTTATTGTTTGTCACGAAAATCCACCGAAGAGGTAGCGAGCTTGCTTATAAAGTCAGGAATCTCAGCTGCTGCTTTTCACGCTGGACTTTCTCAAGACGAAAAAAATCGTACTTACTCTGCTTTTATGCAGGACAAATTGCAAGTAGTTTGCGCCACTATTGCCTTTGGAATGGGAGTTGATAAGCCTGATGTGAGATTTGTAGTACATTGGAACATGCCAAAGTCTATTGAAAACTATTATCAAGAAACAGGTAGAGCAGGCCGTGATGATTTGCCTTCTGAAGCTCTACTTTTATACACCCCAGGTGATGCTGCAACTTATCGTAGATTTATCGATGTAGCAACGCCAACTGGAGATAGAAACATCTTTGAAATCTTTCAAAAACTCCAACATGATAAGCTAGAAAGGCTAATTGATTTTTGCAACACAGGGCACTGTAGGCGTAAGATTTTATTGCAGTATTTTAATGAAAAACAAATCGGAAATTGTGGAAATTGTGATGGATGCCTAAACCCTACAGCCAAAATTGACGGCACAGAAATAGCTCAAAAAGTCATTTCAACCATTTATAAAACCGAGCAAAAGTATGGAATCACCTACATTACAGAAGTCATGATGGGACTAGAAAGCGAGAGAATAATTGCAAACAAGCATAATGAGCTAAGCGTTTTCGGGGTCGCAAACGACATGGAAAAGGAAGAGATTATGTTTTATACCAATCAGTTAATCAGCCTTGGTTTGATCAGAGTTGATTATAACGGGTATATAAAGACCTTAGCTCTCAATGCTGATTCTATGGCGGTTGCTAAAAGTTTAGAAGAGGTAGAACTAACCCCATACTCAGAAGTTACCAAGAAACCCAAAAAAACTAAAACTAGCAAAAAAATAAAATCAGAATTATCAATTGAGGATCAAGAATACTTTGAAATACTACGCCAGAAACGCCAAGAAATCGCGGCAGCTGATGAGGTCCCCGCCTTTGTAGTCTTTAGTAACGCCACCTTACTTGATATTGTAGAAAAAAAACCAAAAACTAGCGAAGAATTCTCACAAATTAACGGAGTTGGTAAACACAAATTAGATAAATACTTTGATTTGTTTAGCAAAATACTTGTCTAGATCCGTAAAATAAATCTAAAAAGTTTTACTACTAACAGATTATGACTGATAAACCCTCAACCCCAAAACCAAATCAGAAATTATTACTTACAGTCTTAATATCTCTTGGAGTAATATTTAGCATTGCAGCTTTAATAGTGACTTGGTTATTAATAAAATTACCTCAAAATTCCCCCAGCCAATCAACTAACAGCCAGCAAAGGTCATCTTCTGTTAACAACTCAGACCCTCTCCCACCTTCTAAAAATCAAAAAATAATAACTTTCCAACAGTTCCAACAGGCCAGCGAAAATGCTTCCAAAACAGTGACCAAGGATGGTTTTCAATTTGCTTACGACTCCACCTCTTCTATACTTTATTACAATGGCAGTGTCACGGTCAACAACGGATGTGGAAGATTAGGAGACTTTGAGGTATTTAAAACTAGTGATCTGATACAATTACAAATCGAGATCTACTATGTAGGTGAAATCTGTACTCAAATCATCAAAGAAATGCCTGTAATAGGGCAACAGCAACTAGATCTTAGCGACCGAGAAATAGAAAATATGGAAAATATTATCAAAATAGTAATTAATTAATTGTGGTTAGTCGTAGATATAGATCACCCCTTAATCTTGGAGAATAGCTTTATTTTAATCTTGTAAAATAATCAAAATTAGAGAGTTTGATTTTGGCTTGTCACACTTTTGTAAAAATCGCGACTATACTTGTGAAACACAATTTTAGTTTCTTAATTTTTATATATTATTTATGTCTATTTCTATCAAAACACTTACAATCACATTAGCAGGACTTGCACTTTCAGCAGCATCTTTACCTACTATTCAAGCCAGTGCTCAAACTACTCAACCATATTATCCTGATAATTACGTCGTGGTAAATGTAAAACAAGGACTTAACTACAGAGACCGTAACTGTAACGTCATTAAAACCTTACCAATGGATACTGTCGTGAGTACAGCTTCAGGGTGGGAGCAAATCAACTGCAACATCAAAGGTCAAAATCTCACTTTAACTAAAGCTGATGAGACTTTTGGAGAAGGAGTAGGCGGCTTTATCTACCTCAAGGCAACTTCTATAATCAGGGGTAACGGGCCTGCAGCTGGAGAGCCAGGACTACAAGGACCTAGAGTCGTAGCAACAAGTGGATTGAATGTAAGGGATTCTAACTGTAAAAAAACAACTGCAGTTCCAAACAACTTCAAGTTTGAAGATCACTCGGCAGGTTTTGGGGGTAGCATGCACCTATGTAAAGTCAGAGGTGAGTATTATAACATGACTCCTGTGATTTTAAACGGAAAAGTTTATCAAGTTGCTTCTGCTTTTGTTACTTACAAATAAAATGTCACAAAATGGCTGTGCGTGTACTCTATCTAGGTGAAACAATCAAGTTTCTTTAATAATTATTTTCTATATTATGTTTACACGCATCGCACTCACACTTACTACACTAGTTTTAGCAGTTGGATTTTTACCAACCTCAGCTAATGCTCAAACTACAACAGACTTAGCTATTGTCACAGCTTCCAAAGGACTTAATCTTCGCAACCAAAATTGTGGAATTATAACGACTTTAAAAGCCGGTGACATCGCAAGAAAAACCCCTTCAGCTCCTACCATCAATTGTAATATCAATGGGATAAACTACACCTTAACAAAAGTAGAAGAGTTCTCATTTAATAGCCCTACTAATGGAGAGTCAAATTACTACGCGGCCTTACAATACACAAAGCCAGTCTTTGGTTTAAATGAAGCTTTTGCAAAACGTCCAGTAAATACCAGTGTTACTCCAACTGTTCTAGCTGCTAGAGGTCTTAATCTCAGAGATTCTAATTGCAACCGCATCTCAACGGTAGCTAATAGTTTTAGATTTGACCCACAGCTTTACCCAGCTGAAGGGGGAGGTTTTACAATCTGCAAAGTAGGAAAGAGTTACCATCTGATGCACAATGTTAGTATCAATGGATCATCTTATTTTGTAGCAGGAGGGTATCTAAATCTTGTCCAAAACTAGCACCTAAACTTGCTTAAAGTGACTAATCTACTTACACAAAATACAACAGCCAAATTGCCCCATTAAGTTGGGGCTTTTGCAACTCAATTATAACAACCAATTTAAACTTTAATACTTATGAAAAAACCGCACATCATCATCGCCACTACTTTTATACTTTTTTTAATCACTTTATTTACTGTTATTGCCTTTTCAGGTAGCAATTCAGAAGATCAAGAAAGCGCATCAAGTAGCACTAGCAGTTCCAAACAAGTACAAAGCTCAAAGCCTGTCTCTGCTTCCAGCTCATCAAGCAGTCAAAGCCCTGAAACAAGTAGCTCAAGCTCTCAAGAATCTCAATCTCAAGCCCCAGTTGCAAACCAATCAAAACCAACTGAACCGATACCAAAAATTGAAAAACCAGTTGATGACGGGTGGGAAAGAGTGGTGCCATCTAAAGATCCAGTAAACAGCGATACTGCTGAGGGGTAGAAATATTTCAATTATTAAATCAGTTAAACCTAAGGTTTTCAGCTTAACACAAGTGTCATCATGGCTTCAAGGAGAGATCCTCTGCGGTGGCAGGGCATCTAGTCATGCTTTGTAAGGACTTGGTTTATTCGCCATTGTTAATGCTTTTATTGCTACACTATGGGATATCTCGCTTTGCTCGATATGACAACATACTTAGACAAGAAGTTTTAGTCTAGAGCCTTTGGTATTATTCTAAAAAGCCAAACACTATTTAGCCAGAAAATTAACTTACTACCGCATCGTATTTAGCACCGATACCTTCCCAATTGGCCACTCCAAAGAAGGCTTCGATGTAGTCAGGGCGCAGGTTTTTGTATTTTAGATAATAAGCATGTTCCCAGACATCAATTGTCATAATTGGACTCATGGAGTGCATCAAAGGCGATTCAGCGTTGCTAGTTTTGGTTACAACTAATTCCTTTGCTTGATTGACTGATAACCAAGCCCAACCGCTTCCAAACTGAGTAGCTCCTGCCTCGCTTAATTCTTTTTTGAGGTTTTCAAATGAACCAAAAGTTTTATTGATTGCTTCTAATAATTTTCCAGTAGGCTCTCCCCCACCATTTGGCGACATTGACTCCCAATACACATTATGGTTATAAATTTGACCACCGTTATTAAACACAGCTTGGCGCTTGCTTTCTTCTACTTTGGAGAGATTTACTAAGAGCTCTGCGATGTCCATGTTTAATAACTCCTCGTTTCCTTCTAAAATTCCATTTAGTTTAGCTACATACCCTCCGTGGTGTTTGCCGTAATGAGTTTCAACTGTAAGTTGGTCAATATATGGCTCTAAAGCGTCTGTTGAGTATGGTAATTGCATTAATTTGTACATAAGATAATATTTATTTCTTTTACATTGAAGAGCTTCTTATTTATTCTGTCAAAAAAACTAGACTATACTCAAAAACCATGATAAACTATACTCATGGACCAATTCTGGCTTAGCTTTTTGGAATACCTACAAAACTTTTATGACAAGTACATTCGTGCTTATGATCAAAGGTATTTTTATAAAACCAGCGGAGAAATCTACATTCTTTTTCTAATCAGCGTACCTTTATCGTTACTTTTGTATTTACTCTTTAACAGGCATCGAGAGAAGATTATGATCGATCTTGGCCAGCACAAGTGGTTGATTAAAAACTAACCCTTCTCAGTTTTAACAGCAAAGTGATCTTTTAGTTTTTGTGTTACACTTTTGCCTACAGCTTCATACACTAGCTCTGGATTATTGACTAAACTATCAGCAAGATTTGCAACAGAGCCAAAAATAGTAAGAAGTTTAATCTTAGTTTTTGAGCCCACACCTTTTATATCATCAAGAGCACTTTTTTCGATGGTTCTAAGTCTAGCCTTTCGATTGTTTGTGATGGCAAAACGATGAGCTTCATCTCTGATTCTTTGCACTAACGCTAAGGTATCACCATTTAATCTGATCGGGTCAGGGTTATTGGGCACAAAAATCAACTCTTCTTCTTTGGCAAGGGCGCAAATTTCTACTGGAAAAGCAAGGTTATTGTCTTTAAAAATCTGGTAATGCTCTTTAAGCACTTCAATATCAGAGGATAATTGACCTTTACCGCCATCAACTATGATCAAATCAGGCAATCCCCAACCCTTATCTACTCCAGTTTGAATTTGCTCCAAAGCCCTATTTAATCTTCTCGATAAAACTTCTTTGTGGTTGGCAAAATCGTTATTTTGTTCTTTGGTTTTAAATAATTTGTACAGCTTTTTATTGGGCTTACCATCCATAAATACAATCATGGAACCGTACACAAATTTACCTGATAAATGGGAAATATCATAACACTCAATTCTTCTTGGAACTTTTTGGATAGACAATTTTTGCCCTAAATCTTGGACAGTTTTATAGAGATTATTCTCCTCCAACATAGAAAGGCGAGTCTGCAGGCTACTTCTTTGTAGGTAAATCAAGGAATTTTGTTTACCCAGCTCAAGCTGAGATTTGATGACCTTAGCATTTTTCCCAGCAGGTGATTTGAGATAAATCTGTCTTTGACTAAGTTGCTCCAAAATAGCTTTATCGTTTAGATTTAGATTTATTTTTTGCAGTGACATCTAATAAATGTTTATTCAATCGTGTTTAAAGCAAAGATTAATTCTTGCTTGACGTCTAGTGAAAGATTATTTATATCTTAAAATACCTTTTATAAAAATTTTAAAATTTAATATTATATTTATATGGAACAACGTTCCAACCGTGCCAGCATCATCGTAGCCATCATCACCATGTTATTAATTCTGGGGGGGGTGTTTGTTTTAAACCAAAGCATGACTCGCAGCCGCCAAGCTACTAGTAATCAGTCTAGTAGCTCAAGTTCATCATCTTCATTTTCATCTTCTAGTAGTTCTGAAGAGGAAGAGATAATTGAGGAAGAAATCATCGAAGAAGAAGAAATTACTGATTCATCAGTCTCATCTTCTAGTTTAGAGTCAACTAACCCTACAGCAAATACAGGTGAAATCATCGCAACTGTAGATTCAAGAAGTGCAGGAACAAACGGCCTTACATCATATACCTTTGATATCAAGGCTTCAGCTTATGACGATAGTACTTACTTTAGATCTGGAAGAAAAACCAACCTAAATCTTTCTCAGACTAATTTAGAAGTAGGTAATTCTTATAGAATTGCAATCTCTTTTGTAGACAATAACGATGGGACATTTAGAGTAAATTCTATTAGAGTAGTGGAGCCAGTCCAATGGGATGCCAATGCCACAACAACTACACCTACACTCTAGATTATGCATTCTCCTTATCCAGACAATATAGGCTTCAAACTACAGCCACAGCCATTTTCCATGGATTCAATTCAGCAGTTGAAAGAAACTCTTACTAGTGATCTATTAATAAATATTTATGGATTGGCAGGAGCTGGCAAAGGTACACTCAATCGCAATCTAGCATCTACTCTTGCTATACCAAGTTTAGATTCTGGGTTAATTCATAGAGCGCTTACATATGCATATGAAGACCAGCAATTGGAATGTAACACCGGCAATATCTCAGAAGTCTTTAACCAACTAGAAATTAGTTTAGATCTAACAGGGCTTACTATCAAGTATGATGGTAGGATACTTTCTATGGAAACTTTGCGAAACCCTCGTATTAGCTCACGTGTTGCCTTTTATGCACAAAAAGATTTTGAGCAGTTTGCTTTTTTCGATAAAGTTTATGAGATTATCTCCACCTGTCCTTACCCTGTAGTCTTGGATGGAAGAGGGTCTAATCCAAACCACGTCAAAAAGCTGTCGGGTGATGGATATAAAATATTTAGATTGTTACTAGAAGTTTCTCACTCACAAAATTATATTAGATACCAGCAAGATTATAAACTAAAACATAAATTATCAACTCTAGATGCTGAACATGACGCTAGGGTAAGACAAGAATTTGAATCAGGATACATCAGAAGAGACGAAGCAGACCTTGTTTGGATGGAGCAAATGCAAATAGGGATTATATCAAATGACTCAGCAAGACTAGATACTACTGAATTGACTCCACAGCAAGTCCTTGAAACTACTTTATATTATTTGAATGAATGTTTGATAGGAAATCTTAGCTTATAGCTGATAATGTATTCAATCCGACTGTAACCATTCATCTTATTTTTATTTTTGAAGTATAGATTCCGTTCTATTATTGCTTTGATTTAGCCAAAGTATTAACTTTTGAATGATCTGATTGACTAATTTGAAAAAATGATGGTTTATTAGTATACTCCTCATTTTGGAGTGTAACCAAAATTTCTTCTACATCTCTAGATGATAGCGGTTCACCAGCTAAACAGCATGCTAATTCAATTTCTTTGAGTTTTTCTAAAACAAATTTTTTTAACCATTGCTTTGATTTTTTACTTTGTTTCTTACTCATTTGTTTGTCTCTAGAAACTGTCATACAATAGGTAATAAATCTAGATTAAAATTGTTGTAGAATTATTGACAAATATGTTTACAATAGTTTTGTAACCATGTCAAGAATAACCATTAAACATAATTAAAATGACACAAAAACCTCTCAAACCATACACGGTTGCCAAAAAATTCGGCGTCTCTCACCCTACTGTTGCTAAGTGGATAGAAGCTGCTCTAGAAAAAAAGAATAACTTGGTTCTACAGGAAAGTAAGGGAAAGTATTATATTATTGATAATTTTCAAAATAATAATGAATTAGAGAAGTTAAAACAAAACGCCCAAAAATTTAAAAATAAATTGTCGTATAGAAAAATAGTGGTTAAGGCTCGCATCTACAAAATCTTCACTGTTTCTCAAATCATTGAAATCATGACTAAAATAAGAAGTCATAAAATTATCCCTCATAAATATTGCTATTTTGATAAAGGTGCTGGGCTATGGAATTCATTTAGTGACTATTTATTAAGTCTCGAAGATTCAGAGCTTGAGAGGGGCCTTGAAATCATGGATGTTAGCTTTGATTATCTCCTTATGCGCTTAAAGGGGTATGATAAAATTAATCTTGTAGATGTTGGTCCTGGTAACGGTTTTTTAGCAAAAATAGTCATTGAAAAATTTCAAAAGCATGATAAAAACATTACATATTCAGCTATTGATATAAGTAAAGACATACTAGATCTCTTAGAAGAAAACTTTTCAAAATGGAATATAAATGTACCCGTAAATAATCATGTAATTGATATCGACGAGAACATGATTAGAGATATTTTATTTTATAATAAGTCTTCCTCAACTGAAAAAAGTTGCAACTTAGTGCTGTTTTTAGGTTCTACTATTGGCAGTTCATTGGATAAGCAGAAAACCTTAAATAATTTTTCTGGTAGTTTTGATAAAGATGATTATTTGTGGATAAATACCTATCTAAAATACAAAAATGAATATGCAGATATGGATGAGCATATGCAAAATAAATACATAATAGAGCATTCCACCTGGTTATTAGATGAAATTGGCTTTGAAAAAGAAGATTATGAACTTGTAAGGGGGCTTAATCAAGAGATTGATTCATGGATAATAAGTGCTAAAATGATCAAAGATATTGATTTAGAATTTCATATTGAAGGTAATGATTATACTGTAAACCTGTTTTCAGGTGATGAAATAACCGTCTACAACTATTCTAGCTATACTTTAGAGAACTTTATGCAGGAAATAAAAACATCAGATTTTGACTTACTCAATGCTTCTATATCAGAATTGAAAGATGAGGTTATTTTATTAGCAGATGTTAAAAATTAAGGAATTTTGACTTGACAATAATCCATATCTTGCCCTTTAATTACTGTTATGGGTGATTGGCGCAGTGGTAGCGCAGCTCGTTTACACCGAGAAGGTCGGGAGTTCAAATCTCTCATCACCCACCATAAAACAAAAAATAACTAAATTTCATTTTTGTAGCGGAACCAATTGGTTCCTTTTTTCATAAGTACCCACAACAAATTTTCAAATTTTAATTTAATTTGTCCTATGGAACTAATCTCATCAGTATTTGTTTTCCTACTACTTTTTGCTTCGTTTTTCCTCTTCATTGCAGTAATTATAGCAATTTATAATCTGTTAGCTAAAAGCTACAAACCCAGCAACGTTTATATAATTGTGATCCCTATTGTGATTTTGATGCTATTTTTTGTGGGTCTTACAAGTATCAATTACAACAGATTCATCCAAACCCTACAATCTGGTAATCGCACTACTAATTTCGGGTTTTAAAAATAAACTGGAAAATACCAAGAAAACCTAGCTGATAGGCTTTTTCGCTGTACTATTCTCCATTGCCTCAAATAATCTAAGCTAACCACTTGATTGCCTTGAGAATTTTGATACACACAGTAGATTTCAGCTGTACCTCTATAGTTTTCATATTTAACCACCTTGGCATATTTAAAATCTGGCTTTTCTTTGGATAAACAAATACTGGGAATATCAAATTTTTTAAGATGGGCAAGTGTCATTATTTCGGTGCTAGCGTAGCTGTAGAACACATAGCAACTAATCACAACAATTATAAAGCTTGTTAAAATCACTCTCCAACTGCTAAAATTGATATTCATAAATTTTTAGGCTTTTAAAGATGAATAGATGTCATCACTGGAGCTAGGATTACTAATGTATTTACGATAAAACACAACTGATCTCCAAGTTACATATACAAATAAAAATAAATAGAAGGTCCTCAAAAAAGGCAGATACCCTGGTGGAAGGCTTTCTCGATAGAACAAACCAAAATCATGAAGTGGCCGGCCAAAATACAATTGATTTAAAGCATTTTGAGGGATATGAACGAGACACCCCCCTAAAATAGCTTGGGAAAACCAAGTGGAGGCAAATAGCACAATTGCCCAAAACTTAATTTTAAAAATTCTTTTTTCAATAGGGTTATTTCTGTCTTTGATAACTTTTTGAGCTGGTAAATGACTCTCAAAAATAAATACACAAGCCAAAAACCCAATATATGGAAAGTACGAATGGATAATATCCACCACATGATTAAACTGTATTATTTGATCTGGCGAGAACATATTATTCCGTAGTAGAAGATTTTGAAAGCTGGATTAATTGATTTTCCATCTCACTTAACTCCTGCTCTATTGCTTTTTTTAGCTCAAATGCCTCTTTTAATAAGGGCATACTTTCAGACAACGTTACCTTCTTCTCCTCTAGCATAATTTGAATCTCTTGTAAACGTTGAAGTTTCTGCTCAAGACTCAGCGTATTTGTTTTATCATTATCTGCAGGCATATTCAGTTTATACAAACTTACAGCAAATTTGGCAAGCTTAAAGGATGGAGCTATTGACAAAACCTCAATTTATAGCTTGATTAATAAAGATGCAGTCGTAGCTCAGTGGATTTAGAGCATCTGGTTGCGGTCCAGAAGGTCGCAGGTTCGATCCCTGCCGATTGCACCAAGCCTCACGGCGACTGAGAGAAAGGCAAATGCGTAAGCATTAGCTAGAACTCAGGCAAATTTATTTTGCCCCAAGCCTCACGGCGACTGAGAGAAAGGCAAATGCGTAAGCATTAGCTAGAACTCAGGCAAATTTATTTTGCCCCAAGCCTCACGGCGACTGAGAGAAGTACTAAGCTAAGCATGAACAGATCGGACTTGCTCCGATCCCAAAGCCACACGGCGATGCCATGCGGCGAGCTAGGGTGCTAGGTTCAGAATGAACCAACCGAATTGCGGCCCGACTTGAGCCACACGGCGATTGAGAGAAAGGCAGGTACGTAAGTACCAGCTAGAACAGGCTGGACTTGATCCAGACTAGCTAAACGCCAACTTCACCCCCCCCCTTTACAATAACTAAAGCATCTCTTACAGTAAAAATACATGCAACCTTAGCTCAGTTGGATAGAGCAACAGCCTTCTAAGCTGTGGGCCACTGGTTCGAATCCAGTAGGTTGTACCATTTTAATAATTAACCCATCCCGCAAACGCGGGTTTTTTTATTTGTAGCAGCTGTACATTCAATGTATTCAAAGGTTTTTGTCATTCTGAACACGTTTCAGAATCTTTCTTCTATTGTATAATTAAAAGACCCTGAAATAAATTCAGGGTGACATATTAACCACAATTACAAAATCGTATACCACTAAAGACTTATTTTAAATGGACTTTAATATTCTTTAATGACTAGATCAAACCCAACCAAAAACCTCCACACATCGGTCTTGATTGAACCAATCCTAACCTTTACCCAAAAACAAGGAGCGGTCTTTGAAGGAACTTTTGGTGGTGGTGGCTACACTGCAAAGTTTTTAGATCAAAATCACAAAGTTTTTAGTTGCGACGCTGACCCAAGTGCAGTACAAAAAGGGCAAGAAAAGTTTGAAAAAGAAATCCAAGGCAAACAGTTAATTTTAAAACAAGGTCACTTTATCGACAGATTACAAGATTTTGATAACAATTTTTTTGATTATATCGTTTGCGATCTAGGGTATTCAAGTAATCAATTAGAATTCAGCGGTCGCGGTTTTAGTTATCAAAAAGGCGAAGAAGATCTTGACCTTAGATATGATTTTGATAACGACACACCTGCTTGGCAAAAGATTTATGAACTCGGTGAAGCTTATGATCTTCAAAAAATCATTTACACCTACAGCGGTGAATCTTTTAGTAAAATGATCTCGATTGCCATTTTTGAACTAGCCTTGGAAACCAAAAAAACTAGAGGTCAAGTACCTTTAAAGGTATCAGAAGTGACTACTGCAATAGAAACCGTTCTACCTCAAAAAGTTCGCCATAAAAGCAAACAAATCCTAAGTCGTGTCTGGCAAGCCTTAAGGATCTGGACCAATGGGGAATTGCAAGAACTAGAAGAGTTTTTACCAGTTAGTCTCGATAAATTAAAAGCAGATGGAAAATTGATAATTGTAAGTTTTCATAGCCTTGAAGATAAGCTGATCACCAAATTTATGAGACAAGCCAGTAAACCCATTAATACCGATGATTTTGGCAACAAAGAGCAACATTATAAACTCCTTACAAAACATCCAATCGAGCCAACAGAGCAAGAAGTAAAGGCAAATGTCAGATCAAGGAGTGGGAAGCTGAGAGTGTTGGAAAAGATCTGAACTTGATTCTAACTTATTAAGTAACACAGTGACTTTAATTTAAAAAAATATGTCCGACATTCACAAATTAATCACAAGAATTCAAAAACATTTACAAGAACGAGGCTGGGATAATCTAAACCCATCTTCACTGGTCAAGTCGATCACGATTGAAGCGGGTGAACTATTAGAACATTTCCAGTGGTCTGAACCTAGCAAGGAAGAGATTAAAGCTAGCCCCAAAAAACTCCAAGATATCGGAGAAGAACTTGCTGATGTAATGATCTATTGTCTGCAACTGGCTGATAAACTAGATCTGGATGTTAGCACGATAATTAATGATAAGCTAGATAAAGTAGCTCTCAAATACCCAGCTGATCTTGTAAAAGGCGATGATAAAGCATATTGGAAGTTAAAGAGAAAACACAGAAAAGAGGGTACAAATTGAGTTTGACATTAACAAATTTTCCAACTAATATTTTAGTATTACCAAATGATTATGTCTTACTTAAAATCAAGTACGCCCATTATAACCCAACGTGATAAAAATCAAATCACAATTCCAAGTGGCATCACCAAAAATATTGGAGCCACAAAAGGTAGTAAATACAAAGCCATTATAAATACTAAAGGAAATATTGAGTTGATGCTTCTCAAGGATAATATAGGTAAATATAAAGGATCAATTAATACCAACGAGTCTGCAGTGGATTTAATCAGAAAAGAGAGATCTGGAGATGAAAGTAAAAGTGATAAAGTTTATGAATAAGGAATACATTTTGGATGCTTGTAGTTTAATTTGTTTTTTAAATGGTGATAAGCAGGCGAATAAAATGGAAAAAATACTAAATCAAGCCTTTAATAGTCAGCTAAACCTACACATTTCAAATCTTATATTAGGTGAAGTATATTTTGTTGGGTGTAGATATAGAAATGAAAAGATTGTGTCTAGTTTTATCGATGATTTAGTCAATATCTACGACCTTCAGATCCATACTCACTCAACTGCAGACTGTATAAATGCAGCTAAGCTCAAGAATAGGGGTGGAATTGCTTATATCGATTGCTTTAACTTAATTTTATCAAACAAACTTTCACTACCAATCTTGACTCTGGATCATGAGTATAAAAAATTTGAAAAGGAATTTAAGGTCGAGTTTTTATAGTGGCTTTTACAGTTTGACAAAAGCAATAATACAAAGCTCTATTTAGCTTGATTTAATCAAATAATAATATGTCAAAATACGTTTTACTGGATTGTGGTAATCAACAAAAACTGGAAATGCTAGGGGATTATAAAGTCATCCGTCCCTGCCCTCAAGCACTATGGGAGCCAATGGATCCTAGCCTGTGGGTTGATGTCGATAGTGAATTTGTGCGTGAGGTTGGAGAAAAAGGTAGCTGGCACCCTCGCAAAGTCCCAGATGGTGTCAAACGTAAAGCTGTAGGAATGGGAGTGCCTCACCAGTGGATAATCGAGTCAAATGACGGATTAAAATGGCAAGTCGAACCTAATGATTTTGGAAATATCGGAGTCTTTACAGAGCATTGGACATATGCTCCTAGTCTGAAAGATTTTTTTAGAAAACCAGGGCCTGTTTTAAACCTCTTTACCTATTCAGGAAGCAATTGCGTAAGCTTGGTAGAAGCTGGATTTAGAGTCACAGCAGTGGATTCTAGTAAAAGTGCCATTGATACTTATGTCTATAATCTAGCTGAAAATGAGCTTAGCCGTGAAGGTCAAAGATTGATCCTGGAAGATGCTTATAAGTTTTTAGCAAGAGAACAAAGAAGAGAAAGTAAATACCCAGGAATCATGATCGATGCCCCAAGTTTTGGCCGTGGAACCAAGGGGGAAGTTTTTAAAATCGAAGATGATTTATTAAACCTTCTAAAGACAGCGAGGGATCTTTTAACTCAAGATGGAAAGTTGGTTTTGACTCTTCACTCCCCAAGATTTACCCCGATCACACTAGAAGTCCTTTGCTCCAGATTATTTGAAGGCAAAAAAGTAGAAGTAGCTGAAATAGTCCAAAACTGTGCATCAGGAATCAAACTACCGAGCGGTTTTTTAGTTAAAATTTTCTAGTAGGGGTATGCCTCTGGCTTCCCGTTTTCTAGGTATGCCTCTGGCTTCCCAGAATCTAATCTTAAGATATTGAGTGTTTAAGATTTTATTATTCTCATCCGTCATCTCGAGCAAAGCGAGAAACCCCTTAGTATTGCATGGTTGAATTCAAGAGTAAGGTCATTAATTTTTTGTTGATACTTTTTCAAATATACTGAAACAAGTTCACCACGTTTTTTTTCGCCTTAATTGATTTATACCCAGCCACCGTATGGGATCTCTCAGTGCCTTCGAGATGACATTGAAGTTACACCGAATCAATAATTAAACCGGAAACCCCTGCTTCCCAAACCCTCTAATAAACTCAAACAAATCATTGATTTTAACCGTGGAAGAAATAAAACTTCTTACTTGAGTCCCTATCCATAGCAACCCACTAGATCAATTTACAAAGGTAATAATGGCTCCGATTGCAATTTCAGTCGATAATTCTCCTTGATTGATTTTATCTAATATCAGCCAAGTAATAAAGATTGTGGCTAGCACATACAGAATTCTAATTAGTAAATTCCAGACAAAAAAGGTTTGAAACTGAACCATCATCGCGGTAGTTACTTTTTTGAATCTAAAGGAGGATTTTTGGAGTTGCTCTGGGGTGGCAAAAGTGGATCTGATTAACTGATTTTGTTGCAGGTTTTCTAGCTCCACACTTTTGGATTTATCAAATAAAGGGATCAACCCTTCTTCAAAAGCTTCGGAGTTAAATATTGTGATAATTGTATTGATTACTAATAAAATTGTTAATACTAGAGCAGAAAGTAAGCCAATTCTCAAATCAATCCAAATCAGACTAAAAACAATTGTAAGCAGGCGAGAGAAAAATGGAAATAGGTTGATTAAAACAACATCCAAAAGCCTTTCATACCCACCTACCCCACGATCTACTTTACTGATAATTTGTCCACTGTCTTTGGTAGTATGATACTTTGGATCTACAGTTAAGAAAAACTGATTAGCCGCTTTTCTGACACTATATTCACTCACTCCATACAAAAGTAATTCCCACCTATAAGTAATAAATCTAAACACACTGACTCCAGCCCAAGCAAAAAGTAAATACCACAGATAATCAATAGATTGACTAGATAAGGCATAAGCCAGAGCAAGCGGTACTAAAAGTGTAAAACCATTATCTAAAAACACACTAAAAAGCACAATCAGCACTTTAAATTTTTGAGCAACCAGCACCTGCCACCAAGGCTTTTTAAAATCAATTTCAAGGGGAGTAAGATCAGATTCGAAACCAAATTTATCAATGAAAAAATCAAAATATTTTTGTTTGTAGTTACTGTAGGTATTCATGAAAATATAAATACATAATGCTACAGTATTGTAAATATATTAAACACTTTATATTTAAAAAAGCTTATAATCTAAAACCTGTCTTATCTCCAGCTCGATGAAATTATGTTGTTTTAATTGACTAATAATATGTTTAATCTTATCTTTTAGGCCTTTCTTAATCGTGCCCTTTGCATTAACATCTAAGTCTGCATTCAAAACTAATTCACTTCGATCAATACACTGATCAATTTCTATAAATTCTCTTACTATGACTATTGCTTCACAGTAAAGACTCGGTTCAAAACTAAAGCTTGTTTGTGGTATAATTGAATTCTTGTTAAAATTCCAATAACCTTCGAAACATAAATACTCCAAAAAGATTAGGGCTCTTAATTTACAATCTTCAGTCTCTTCTTTGATAATTGTAATAGCACCTTTTCCGTCTTTATAGTCTAACCTCTCTTTAGTTGTAAAAAACCATTCTCTAAAGTAATTTTCATTTCGAACTCGAAGATAATTAATCCAAGAAAGATTTTTTCTAATATCTGAATCTGAATCAGTGGGATCACATAAAATATATCTTACTTGATTCAAGTACATTATCATGGAAGCCAAGTTAGTAAGCTCTTTAGCATCTATTGATATTAATTGTTGAAAAAACATTTCAGTATTTGATTCCATAATAAGTTAATTAATTATAAAAATTTCAAATTGACTACAAATCAAATATATTTATTAGTTATATCATGCTTCTTGGCGATATCTTCTACTATGATAAGGAATTAGAAAAGTTTCCCTCCGAATTGTCTAGTTCTACTGTGGCTAATGTTAATCTACTAGGTCTTGGTGAGCTTAATCCTGATGACTATTATGGGATGAATGACACTGAGATTAGACAAGCCATCAAAGACCATTTTATCAATAAATTCAGCCAAGTTTTAACTCAAAGTAGCCTCCCCAAAGCCAAAGCGATCTGGCAAGAACTAACAAGTCCGTTTTTCAAATCCAATAGCCAATCCACTGATTACAGTGAGTTCCAGCTTGATATTTTGGATTGGATTCGAGGCGGCGAAAAAGATAATGAGCTTTTGGAACTTGTTAATCAAACTAAAACTTTAACTGAAGAACAAGATTTAGTCCTAGGATATGCTCTTAAAGTCATTTACAAGCTAAGTAGTAGTAATTTTTCAGGAACAACCACAGATCTTAATCAATTAAAACCTGGAAAGTTTGCTGAATACACCTCTCCAGAACCTCAAATTTTGATACTTACTGAGCCTCAGTTTTTCCCGCTTTTTACATCGCAAGGCTGCCTTACTGTAGCTTTTGTTGAGGATGTTAAGCTTTTAAGCCAAGAAATTAAAAAAGTTTTGGAAACTCATAAGTCAATCGAGTTAATAATGATCGATACAGACCATGATAACATTGTCTCGTACTTACAAAAAGATCTTGGAACTCATGTCTTTGTCACTAGTTTCAACTTAGCAAGTACTGGCAATGCAGGAGATCAGACTTTTTTTGATAAGATTGTTAAAGATACCCTTGGAGTTCGCCTAACTTAAATAAAATAATTAAGTAAGCAATTTTTAACTTAGGATTTAAATCTATAAGATGCAGGTGACCATTGTTTGAGTTATATTTTGATAATATTATAATACCGGTGTCGCGGATTTATGAATATGTGTGTAGATTTAGATCAGATATTGACAAGTCAGGCTTTTTTAACCACAAAAAATATATGTCCACCGTACAATTTTCCCAGCTTCAAAGAATCAATGATTTACTAAAAGAAGCAGATCTATTAAAGGAGCAAGTCTTAAAACTTGAAACTGATATCACAAGTCTCAAATCCCACTACGATGGTGAGTCCAAAAGATACAAAGAGAAGTTGCAAACTGATCACAAACAAAGAATGCAGTTGGAGAAGATCGAAATTGAGATAAATGATTTAAAAGACACAGAATACCAGCTCACTGCCAAGATCTTTATGGTTATTGAAAAGGCTTTGGATCATTATTTTGAGAAAGGTGGGTATCAAGACTTTGTAAAGAGTTTATTACAAATACTAGATAAACAAGGCTTAAAATACTCTATCCACGCCAATAAAACTAATTCTAGCTTCCTACCAAAAGATGCTAAGGTTGCCTCTGATAAAGGGTTCTACGTGGAAACTGAATTTACAGACTTAGCCCTTGACCCAACGGATCTTAAACCAATTCTTAGAGAAGCGCTTCTCAAGGTAAAAGTACCTCAAGCCTTACAAGCCTAAGCTTTATTTGACTAGAAAGATAAGCTGATAAAGACTAAGTAATTAATCTAAATAAACCTTGTGCCTCTTGGAAAATCATTAGACAATATATTGGATGACTACTTTGGTCAAAGCTCTGTAAACCTTAGTAACGATTCGGGTTTAACTGATACTGGTAGCAACTACAATATCCGAGAAATTCCCCTTGAGCAGATCAAATTAAGCCCTTATCAAACCAGAAATTATTTTGAGCCTGAAAAAATCGAAAGCTTAGCCAAAAATATATCAGAGCAAGGTCTTATTCAACCTGTTGTCGTAATTCAAAAAAAAGTAACTTCTTCAACAACTGCTGAGTTTATCTTACTTGCTGGGGAGAGGAGACTGCGAGCTGTAAAATCCTTAGGTTGGAAAACTATTCTGGCTGTAGTTCGCCCTGAAGAAAGCCTTAGTGAGTCCCAACAAGCCATGCTTAGTGCGATGGAGAATCTGCAAAGAGAAGATCTCAATCCAATTGAGCTAGCTCAAACTTTTAGAATGTTGATGCTGACTCAGCAAATCGATGAAGAACAACTTGCAACCCTACTTGGAAATTCAGTTCAATACGTCAAAAACTACCTCAGACTTTTAGGCCTTTCCAAATCAGTCAAACAAGCTCTGATTGATAATCTAATTGGAGAAGGTCAAGCCAGAAATCTAGTACCATTGGAGCATAATGAACAAGATGAAATTCTAACTTTGATACTGGCTAAAAACCTCACTGTCAAAGAAATTATAGCTTTAATAGCTGCTCGCAAACAATTAAGGCCTCTAGTCAGGATCAAGACAATTGGTCACAGATTACCAGAAGAAGTGGTGCAAAAAGCAGATAGGTTTGCAAGTACCTTCCCAAATGCAGTTCTCAAATGCAGCGGCGATATCAACTCTGGTAAGATTGTGATTAGCTGGAAAAACAAAGAGAATAGTTAATTTTTATAGTCTTTCATAATCCTTTTGTCTTTTGTAAATAAGTGTGTCATCCTGAACTTGTTTCAGGATCCCCTTTGGTGGTTACGAACAAGTCAATTTAAGAACAATGAAAGACCTGTCATCCAATTTATTTCAGGATCCCCTTTGGTGGTAGTAATTAGAAAAATTCAGGAGATATCGTAACCTCGACCATATTATAAATATCAAATTAATTGGCAATATTTTTTTGTCATTATAAACTATTTTCAGAAACTTCCTTTATTTAAAGACCCTGAAATAAATTCAGGGTGACATGTCTATTTGTCAGCGAACAGTTGGTTTTTACACTATAAATCGCAAATCATTTCAAAAAAATAAAACTATAGTTTTGTCCATTTTCAGGGTATTCCCTGCGATAAGAATGAAAGATTGGATCAGAAAAAGTATCACTAGGATGAATTTCAATGTTTCCTAATCTTATCCCAGCTTCAACCAATTTGTCTATGACTAAAGAATCAAGATCCAACAAAGCTGATTGCAGTGATTTTATATCACCACCCCCTAATCCTGATGTTTTTTTAAAGTCTGCAAACTGCCTTTGGTTATAAACAATATATTCTCCAACTGGTAATAGTTTATAATACTTTTGATCAAAGCTTTTTACAACATCGATTAATACTGCGTGACTTTTTGGTTTTAATGAAGGAGCAAAATAGACAATCAGATTTGAGGTATTAATATTATATTTTGATTTTAATAGCTTAATAGTTTTATCAAGTAATTTTGCAATCACCCCCACCCTTCCTAAATGCACAGTGGCTGCCACTTCTG